>DASSMN010000614.1:0-4367 GCA_035688885.1 Gemmatimonadales bacterium | reverse complement strand
GAAGGCCTCTCTGCCGAGTGGCAACGTGTCGATTCTCGCCTCGCTGAGGTGAACCAGGTGCCCGACCGACCGGTTGTCCCCCTGGGCGTACACCAGGGTGCCGGACGGGGCGATGGCATAACTCGCCGTCCCGGTGAAATTGGCGAGTCCGAGTCCACTCGCCATCCGCACGGCCCGACCCACCCGACCGGTCCGGAGGTCCACCGGCGCCGCGAGCAGATCACCGCCGATGGAGACGTAGGTCAGATAGCGCCCTGCGACGACCCGGAACGACGAACCGAACACCCGATTGCTGTCCTCCGCCCGCCAAAACCGCTGCTCAAACGCGGTGTCCCCGACGGCAACCCGGTAGCCCCATTTGGCCCCTCCCCCGCCACAGAGCAAGCCGTCTCCTCCCGGAGTCAGCGCTTGACCCTCGCAGTTCCGGATCGGGATCGACGAGACCGGTCCCCGCTCGGGATCCATCCAGCGGGCTACGTTGCCGCCGCTGTCGATGGCGAGGATCCGGCCTCCGAAGGGCCAGAGCAGCCTCCGCAAGACTCCAACGCCGCGGCCGATCGGGGTCGCGGTGCCGCCTTGGACGGGGAGGACCTCGACGGTCCACCCGCCGTCCGTCAGATGGAAGAACGCGATGCGGCGCCCGTCGGGCGAGATCACCGGCTGTGATCCGTCGTCGGTGCCGGGGATCCTCCGGACGGTGGCGTCGAGCAGCGAGCGATACCAGAGTTCGCTCCGGCCCTGCCGCACCGTCTCGTACACGACGAAGTCGCCGCCGGGCGAGACGGCGACCCCGACGTCCTGGGAGGCCCTCATCATGCCGGCCGAGTCAGGGAGGCCGACGTCGTACTCCACGGGAACACCGGCGCGCTCGGACCGGGCGAGAATCGACGCCAGCAGGGCTCCGACGGCGATCCCCGCCGCGCCCGTGGCGGCGATCCGGAGATCACGCCACCAGGGGCGCCTGGAGCCATGGGCAGCAGGTGTTCCGGTTGAGGTCGCCGCGGCAAACGCCGGATTCGCGAGCGCCTCGGCAAACGCTTTCGCCGAGTCGAACCGGTCGGCCGGGAGCTTCTCCAGCGCCTTCCCCACCGCCATCGCCACATTCGGCGGTACCGATTTGCGCATTTGCGTGACCGGCGCGGGAGTCTCGGTCACGATCTTCATGATGATCTGTTGTGCCGAGGCGCCCACATGGGGTGGGTTGCCGGTGAGCATCTCGTAGAGCACGGAGCCGAGCGAGTAGATGTCCGACCGGTTGGTCAGGTCCTTCTCGGCCGTGGCTTGCTCGGGGCTCATGTAGTGCGGGGTGCCGAGCGAGAGCCCGGTCTCGGTCATCCGCCCACCGGCCGCCGCGCTCAGCGCGAGCGCGATGCCGAAATCGGCGACCATCGGCCGGCCGTCGTGGAGCAAGATGTTCTCGGGCTTGATGTCGCGGTGGATCACGCCGTGCCGATGCGCGTAATCCAGCGCGTCGGCCACTTGGGTCGTGATGCGGATGGCCTCTTCGATACCCAGCTGGGTCTCGCGGTCGAGCTTGCTCCGGAGCGTTTCACCGTCGATGAACGGCATGACGTAAAAGAGGAAACCATCGGCGGTCCCCGAGTCGAACAGCGGCAGAATGTGCGGGTGCTGCAGCGCGGCAGTGGTCTTGATCTCCACGACGAAGCGCTCGGCGCCCAGGACAGCGGCCAGTTCGGGCTTGAGAACTTTCACCGCGACCTTGCGGTCGTGACGCAGGTCCTGGGCGAGATAGACGGTGGCCATGCCGCCCGCGCCGAGCTCGCGCTCGATACGGTAGCGATCGGCCACAGCGGTCCGGATTCCATCGATGGTCGTCATGCCACCCCGCTACGCGTGCTCATCGCGTGCCGCCCCCCGCTCCGCGCAACCGCTCGACCAGCGCCGGCAGGTTCTGGATGACCGTGATCCGCGCCGCGGGGTTCTGCCGCACCATCACGAAGGTGCGCCCGTCGGGTGAGACGTCGTAGTCGCTGTGCGGCGTCGACGTCATGATGTCGCCCACGGCAAAGAGGCTGCGGCGCGCCGTCACGGCCAGGACCGGCCTCGTCTGGATCGTGGCCGCCATCAGGACGGCTGCCCCCGAGCTGCCGGCGCGATAGAACAGCTCGCGCCCGTCGCGGCCCCACATCGGCTCCGTGCCTCCGTCGAGCGACACCTGGATCTGGTCGCCGTGGCCGTTCAACGGGCGCACGTACACCTGGTTCTGCCCCGACTGGTTCGAGCTGAACGCCAGCCAGCGGTCATCCGGAGACACATCGGCATAGAGCTCTTCGAACCGGGTGGCCACCAGCGGCTCGAGCGGGCCGTGGCCGCGGTTGCGCACGATGGCGATGTCGCTCCGGCTCCCCGAGTCCAGGGCGTTGGCCTCGGTCACCAGCGCGCTGCCGTCCCGCAGCCAGTGGCCCGTGTACGCCAGCTGCAGCGCCGAGAAGAGTGACTCGGGCTGCTCCGCGCTGCCGGGCCGGGTGCGGAACAGACTCAGGACGCCCGGCCGCACCGTCGCATAGGTGATCGATCGGCCTCCCGGTTCCCAGACCGCGTCGTGCCCGCCCCGGTCGAAGGTCACGCGGGTCAGCCCGCCGCCGTCGCGATCGAGCACCCATACGTCCCGCCCATCGGGCGATGTGAAATCAACCAGGATGCGGCGGCCGTCGGGCGAGAACTTCGGTGCGTGGTAATTGTGCCGCTGCGCCGTGGCGGGGCGGATGCTGCCGTCCCGGCTCACCAGGACGAGCGACCGCGGTTCTTCGGGGATGTAGGCGATCGTGCCGTTGTCCGACACGGCGAACTGGGCGAGTCCCGACCCCGTCAGCGACACTCCGGTGGCAACAGTGACCGGCGACTCCCCGACCTTCCTGGAGGACGGGTCGAACGAGACCGCTTCCATGGTTCCGTCCGACAGCACGTAGACGAGGTGACCGGCCGTGTAGCGGATTTCGACGACGCCCGCGTCGATCAGATGAGTCGTCGTCCCGGCCGCGAGGTCCAGCAGCACGGCGGGCCCGGACGAGGCCCCCGGGGGCTCGGCGATGGCGAGCGCCGAGCGGTCGTCCGGCAGGAGCTGCATGAGGTTGAGGTCACCGTGCCCGGCGCCGAAGGGGTGAGTGACCTGGCCACCAGCGGTGACGTGCGTCCAGCTCCGGTCGGTGCTCCGGTCCGAGCTCATCCACACGGAGCCATCCCGCGCCCACGCGGCGAAAGAGGTCACCGCGATCTCGCGCGGCAACGGCTTTCCGCTGCCCCCGCCGATCGGATAACGGTACATCTCGTTGCCGGCGATGGAGCCGAGGAACTCCCGCCCGTCCCGCGACACGACATATCCCGCGAGGAACGGGATCACTCCGGGTATGGGGGTGGTCTCGGTAGCGTCGAGCGGCAGCCGCATCGTGAGGTTCTGCCCGTTCTCGACCGCGGTGTAGAGCAGCGTGCTGCCGTCGGGCGTGAGGGCCAGCTGCCGTTGCAGCGCGGTGCTCGACCCGCCCAGCTCCGGCACCAGGACCGCGAGCCGCGAAGGGGGGAACGATCGGGTCGCGGGCCGCGGCCTGAGCCAGCCCCAGAGCGCCGCCGCACCGGCCAGCGCGGCCACCGCGGGCCAGAGCATGCGGCCCGGACGACTGGGCCGGGCGCCGGACGCGGCCCGGGTGGCCGCGGTGCCGCCCGCGCTCAGCGCCGCCGCGAACTCCGCGGCCGACGCGAAGCGGTCCGCCGGCAGCTTGGCCAGCGCCGTGAGTACCGCATCCTCGACGGAGGCCGGGACCGTGTCGCGCGTCCGGGACGGCGGCACCGGCTTCTCGGTCAGCACCTTGGCGACGATGGCCTGCGCGGTGCTCCCGGTGAACGGCGGATCGCCCACCAGCATCTCGTAGGTCATGCAGCCCAGCGCGTACACGTCGCTCCGGGCCGTGATCTCCCGCTCCCCCATCGCCTGCTCGGGGCTCATGTAGGTCGGCGTGCCGAGCGACATCCCCGTCTCGGTCATCCGGGTCCCGCCGGCTTTGCTCGCGGCGAGCGCGATGCCGAAGTCCGCCACCAGCGCCCGCCCGTCGTGCAGCAGGATGTTCTCGGGCTTGATGTCGCGGTGGATGACGCCGTGGCGATGGGCGTAGTCCAGGGCGGTTGCCACCTCGGTCGCGATCCGCACCGCTTCGTGGATCCCCAGCTGCGTTTCGCGATTCAGCTTGTCGCGAAGGGTCTCCCCTTCGACATAGGGCATCACATAGTAGAGGAAGTCATCCGACCGCCCCTCCGCCTGACCGCCCGTCCGCCCGCTGTCGTGCAGCGGCAGGATGTGCGGGTGCTGCAAGTTGGCGGTCGTCTTGATCTCACTCAGGAACCGCTCGGCGCCG
>DASSMN010000608.1:0-2009 GCA_035688885.1 Gemmatimonadales bacterium | reverse complement strand
ACGACGCGAACCTCGACGTACACGAGCTGCTGCAGCGGATGAAGCTGCATCCGCTGTTCCGCCGCCAGCTCGAGGGGGGGCAGCTGCTCGAGTGGGGCGCCAAGACCATACCCGAGGGCGGCTACTACGCCCTGCCGGTGCGGCGAGTCGGGGCCGGGGTGCTGTTCGTGGGCGACACGGTGGGCTTCGTGGACGTGCCCTCGCTCAAGGGCATCCACTACGCCATGCAGTCGGGCATCTACGCGGCGCGGGCCGCGTTCGCCGCGCTCAAGGCGGGCGACACCAGTGCCCACGGCCTGGCGAGCTACGATCACATGGTGGACGGCAGCTACATCGTGGAGGACATGCGGCGCACCCGGAACATGCGGCTCGCATTCAAGGATGGCCTGTACGTTGGCGGCTTCAAGGCCGGACTGATGACCGTGACCAAGGGCCGGTTTCCGGGTGGGATGATCGCCATGGCGGAGGATGCGCGCGCCGGGCGCGTCACCGGGCCCGCCACGCCTTTCACGCCGGACGGCAAGCTCACCTTCGGGAAGCTCGACGCCGTCTTCAAGTCGGGGAATGCGACCCGCGACACGATCCCCTCGCACCTCATCGTGGGCCGCGACATTCACGCCGAGGTGGCCGAGTTCTACTCGCACGTCTGTCCGGCCGGTGTGTACGAGCGGGTCGGCGACGAGCTGCGGGTGAACCCGCCCAACTGCGTCGATTGCAAGGCGACCGACGTCCTGGGGCCGCGGTGGACCCCGCGCGAGGGCGGCAGCGGGCCAAAATATCGCGCGATGTAATCGCGCTGGGCGCAGCGACCGGAGGATCCTTCGCTCCGGAGTTGCCACCCGTGCGCGCATCCGGCGGCAGTAACCGCTCCCGCCGCGCATCCCCTTGCAGTGCCCTAACCGATTGACGTCGCCCCACCTCGCGGCCGCTCAGCATTCCCTGCACTCCCACCGACAATGGATTGAACGCTGTCCGGTTCCTGCGGATTGCGTGGCCCGGGGCCGTTTCTCAGGTTCAGCTGACGACCTGAGGTCTGCCGGCTCGTCGTGCCACCTTCCCACTGTATTCGGAGGTCGAATGCTGACCCGCAGGGTTTCGCTGATGCTCGCGCTGCTGGCTGCCTCGGCGCCTGGCGGCGCGGGTGTGCTGGTCGCGCAGAGCAGCGCGCCTGCCGGGTGGCAGGAGACCCCAGCATCGGTGCTCAAGGGCGCGCTGCGCTCGGTCACGGCGGCCCAGGAGCGGTACCGGGCGACGCACGGCGCCTATGCGGCCTCGGTGGACCAGCTCGGTGTGCGGCCCGAGAGCGGCGTCCATGTCGAGATCCTCCTGGCTGGGGCCACCGGCTGGCAGGCCAAGGCCACGCACGCGACGCAGCCGGGCCGGAGCTGCGTGGTGTTCGTGGGTGCGCTGGGCGACATCGAGGCGCCGCGGACCGACGCCGATCGCGAGATGGCCGGCGAAGAGGGCATCCCTCTGTGTGACCGGATGCGGTAAGCGTGGCCTCCGTCGCCTCCAAGCGCATCGCGCCGGTGCTCGAGGCGCCGCCTTCGCTGGTTGCCCGAGCCTGGAAATGGGGAGCGGGCACGCTGTCGGCCGGCGCCGCGCTGGTGTCCATCATCTCGTCGGTCAGGTCCATCACCGGGGCCGAGCAGGTGCGGTGGATCGGAGTGGCGCCCGCGGCCGATACCGCCTGGTCGCTGGGCGATACGCTCCAGCTGGCCACCACGCTGACCGATGCCCACGGCGGTGTGCTGCCTGGCGTCCGGGTGGGCTGGACCAGCACGGACACGGCGGTGGCGGCGGTGGACAGCGGCGGGGCAGTGGTGGCCCGGGCCCCCGGTGGGGCCACGGTCGTCGCGGCGGCGGGCGGCCACATCGCGCAGAGCAGGATCGTGGTGCGCCCGCGGCCGGCGGCGATCCGGATCTTCGGCGACACGCTGCTTCGGGTTCCCGAGGACACCGCGTTCCGGCTGGTCGCGCGAGTGGTGGATGCGCGGCAGCACGCCATT
>DASSMN010000518.1:0-4894 GCA_035688885.1 Gemmatimonadales bacterium | reverse complement strand
CTGGGAGGCGCTGCCGCTGCTCGACCTCGATCAGGTCGAGGTGGTGAAGGGCGCTGCCTCGTCGCTCTACGGCAGCAATGCGCTCGGCGGGGTCGTGAACTTGGTGACCACGCCGGTGGGCGACCGGCCGGAGACCGTAGTCCGCACCCATGCGGACTGGTACGACCCCCCCACGCGGTATGAATTCGCCCAGCGCACTCTCGGGAGCCGCGGGATCATGCTGCAGCACTCCCGGCGGCTGGGCCCGATCGGCGCCCGGCTGGCGCTGGCCCGCGAGACCTCCGACGGCTTCGAGCAGAACGGCCAGTACGGCCGCTGGTTTCTGCGCGCCAAGGTCACCGCGCCGCCGGAGAGCGCCCATCCGTGGGACGGCTACCTGATGTGGTCGAGGAACGACGCCGGGGACTTTCTCGCCTGGCGATCGGCCGCGGCGCCCTTCGAGGTGGACCCGCCGTCGCTCGGCGACCACAGCGTGTACCGGTTCCTGCTCGGCGGCGCCACGTTCACCCCGCTGGCCCGCCCTACGGCGGTGTTGCGGGTGAGCCCGTCCCTCAACGTCAACAGCAACCAGAACTACTTCGCCGAGAACCAGGACCATCACCGCGCCACGCGGGCGGGCAACACCGCGGAGCTCTCGCTGTTTCCCGCCGGCGGCCAGACCATCACCCTGGGCGTGGACGGCGCGGCCACCCGGGTGAGCTCCAACTTCCTGGGGACGCCGTGGCTGTGGGACGCGGCCGCCTTCGCGCAGGACGAGGTACCGCTGGGGCGCCGGGTCACCGGCACGCTCGGCGCCCGGCTCGACTACCACGACACCAGCGAAGGCGCCGACGAGGCGTCGCTCAATCCCAAGCTGGCGGTGGTGTGGCGGGCGGCGGGCGGGCTCGATCTCCGCGCCTCGGTCGCGCGGGGTTATCGCGCGGCCAGCGCCATCGAGCAGTTCGTGGATGCCGTCCAGTCGGGCTTCCGGGTGATCCCCAATCCCGCGCTCCACGGCGAGCACGCCTGGGCCGCCGAGCTCGGCTCCGCCGTGCGGCCGTGGGGACGGCTGGGGGTGGACGCGACCGCGTTCTGGAGCGAGTACCGCGACCTGATCGGGCCCTCCGTGGTGCCCGACAGCTTCTTCGTGTTTCAGTTCCGGAACGTGAGCCGCGCCCGGGTGCGCGGGCTCGACCTGGCGGTGCGCGCGAGCCTGGTGCCCGACCGCGTGGACCTCGATGCGTCGTACCTGTACCTGAGCTCGAAGGACCTCGACACCGGGCTCCCGCTGCCGTACCGCTCGAAGCACAACCTGACCGGCACGCTCAACCTGCTGCGCGGGCTCGTGGGCATGGATCTCCGCTGGCGCAGCCGGGTGGACCAGGTGCTGGCGTTCCCGCTCGACGAGCGGGGGGCGATCACCACGGTGAACCTGCGGCTCGCCTTACCGCTGTTCGGCGCGGTGCTGCAGGCCAAGGCGAGCAACCTGTTCAACCAGGTGTACCCCGACGTGCAGGAGCGGATTCCCGGGGCGCCGCGGAGCTTGAGTCTCACCGTCTACGCGGCGCGCTGAACGCTGCCACCCAGGGTGCCGAGCCCGCTCCCTTGTTGTTCCGCCCTCGAGTGCCTATATTCCCTGCGTCCAAACGTGATCAGTCAGGGGCTGGCGTCGACGCCGGCCCCTTTGCTTTTGGCGGTCGTTCCTGGCGCAGCGTGCGCCGCGGCAGCCGAGCCTGCGTGGAGGCCAACCCACGCACATCGTAGTCGGCCGTGCGGCATGTCCTCACCTCCGATTACCAGTACAAGGAGCAGGACAATGCGCACTACCGGAACGGTCAAATGGTTCAACGACGCCAAGGGCTTCGGCTTCATCACGCCCGAGGGCGGCGAGAAGGACTGCTTCGTCCACCATTCGGCCATCCAGGCGCAGGGCTTCAAGAGCCTCGCCGAGGGCGAGCGGGTCGAGTTCGACATCGTGCAGGGCCAAAAGGGCCCCGCCGCCGAGAACGTCGTCAAGCTGCAGTAGCCCTTCGCCCGATTGAACAACGAGCGGCCGGGTCGCCTCGAGCGATCCGGCCGCTTCGTGTTCCGTCGGACTGCGCCGCGGACGTCAGCCTTTCTTCGGTACCCACTCGAGCAGCGCGCCCGGCTGGACCTTGAAGAAGGTGCACAACCGGTTCAGCGTGTCCGCGTGGAGCCGCCCGAACCGCCCGCCGGGCCGTGACAGGCGGTATGCGCTGGGATAGCTGATGCCGGCGCCGCGGCTCAGCGCGTACGCCGAGACGCCACGCTGCACCATGAGCTGATGGATGCGGAGGCGAACCATGAGGCCTTTCAGGTAGGATCGCGCCGCCGCGGTATGCAGCCTTGCGATATGTAGCGCTACAGTATACACTCCTACTGCACTTCGGGCCATGGTCGAGCCGTGGCCCACGCTCGCTCCCACTCTGATTACTCCGCCCCGCCTCCGGGTCTCAGCGATTCGAGTGTCCGCCTCCGTCACGGTAGGGGCCTCGATGTCCGTGTCGCTCAGCCGCTCGCCTACACCCGCGCCCCGCGCGCCGCGCCGGCGCCGGGTCGGCATCCTCGACCTCGTCACCAAGAGCCCGAAGAACAGCCTGTACGGCCGGCTCATGAACGCCAACCTGGCCAGCATCATGCCGCAGGTGCTCGGGGTCTGGTGCGAGCAGGCGGGTCACGAGGTGAGCTACGTGTGCTTCACCGGCGGCGACGACCTGCTCGACGTGTTGCCGGACGACCTCGACGTGCTCTTCATCGGCGCGTTCACTCAGGCGGCGCAGCTCGCCTATGCGCTGAGCAATCTGTATCGGCGCCGCGGTACCGTGACCGTGCTGGGCGGGCCCCACGCCCGCTGCTATCCCGAGGATGCCCGGCAGTACTTCGACTACGTGCTCGGCTTCACCGACGAGGCCGTGATCCGCGAGATGCTCGCCGAGTGCGCGCCGCACCGGCCCGAGGGCCGCCTGCTGGCGTCGGATCGCCACCCCGGCGAGCTGCCGACGCTCCGGGACCGGTGGAAGTTCGTCGAGGCCGCGCTCACCAAGGCGCCCACCATCAAGTTCGTGCCCATGATCGGCAGCCTCGGCTGCCCCTATACCTGCAGCTTCTGCATCGACTCGACGGTCGAGTATCAGCCGCTCGGATTCGAGCAGGTGAGTGACGATCTGCGGTTTCTGCTGACCAAGATGAAGCACCCGATCGTGGGCTGGCACGACCCCAACTTCGGGGTGCGGTTCGACGACTACATGGAGGCGATCGAATCGGCGGTGCCGCCGGGCCGCATGCGGCACATCGCGGAGAGCAGTCTCTCGCTCCTGTCCGAGCCGCACCTGCAGCGGCTCCGCAAGAACGGCTTCCAGGCCATCCTGCCCGGCATCGAGTCGTGGTACGACCTGGGGAACAAGTCCAAGACCCGGCGCACCGGTCTCGACAAGGTGGAGCAGGTGGCCGAGCACGTGAACCTGATCCTCCGCTACATCCCCTACATTCAGACCAACTTCGTGCTGGGTCTCGACACCGACGAGGGGCCCGAGCCGTTCGAGCTGACCAAGCGGTTCCTCGATCTCGCCCCCGGCGCCTTTCCCGCGTTCTCGCTGCTGTCCGCGTTCGGGCGCGCGGCTCCGCTCAATCTCGAGTACCAGCGCGCGGGCCGCGTGGTGCCGTTCCCGTTCACGTTCCTCAACAACAACCATGCGATGAACGTGCGGCCCAGGCACTACACCTGGCCCGTGTTCTACGACCGGCTGGTGGATCTCACCCGCTACGCGTTCTCGTGGCGAGCGATCGGACGCCGGCTGCGCGCCACCGAAGGCGCCATTCCCAAGTGGATGAACGTGGTGCGAGCCATGTCGTCGGAGGGGTGGGGGCGCATCGCCTACCACGCCACCATTCGCCGGCTGCTCGACCAGGACGCCAGCGTGCGCGGCTTCATGGACGGCGAGACCGAGCGGCTGCCGGCCTTCTATGGCGAGCGGATTGCCCGTGAGCTGGGCCCGCTGTTCGAGCATCTGCCGCCCGGGGCGGTGATGCACGATCCCAATGCCTATCTTCGGGCCTCGTCGGAGGGCTTCGCCGTGCTCAAACCCGCCCCGGGTCGGCGGGGCGCCCGCCCGGCCGCAGGCCTCAATCCGGCGCCGGCCGCCGGCTGATGTCGCGCACGGCCCACTGCACGCGGTAGACCGAGCCGTCCGCGTGGCGGACCGCCGCGGCCGTGAGCGCCACCTGGAACCGCGGCCCCTGGGCCTGGACGCCCTGGCCGATCCATTCGGCGTTCCAGTCGGCCCTGGCCAGGTCCGTGATCGCGGCCTCGAGTGCGGCGCGCGGGTGGACCAGCGCGGGGAGCGGCTGTCCCACCAGGTCCTCCGCGGGGCAGGCGAACAGGTCGCCGGCGCGTACATTGGCCCGGATGATGATGCCGTCGGGATCGGTCACCAGATGCCCATCGGGGCCGGCCTCGAACTGCTCCCGGTAGGCGCGGCGCTCCACCTCGAGCGCCAGATGGGCGGCTTCGAGGCTGTCGGTCTGGAACGAGAGTGCCTCCACCGCGACGTCGAGCGCGCGCACGGCGGCGGCGATATCGTGGGCCAGCGCGGCGGCCTCCCGGCCCCGCGCGCGGGGCCAGACGTCGGGGCCCGCCTCGATGACCGGCCGGAGCCGTCGAATCAGGTTGACGATCTCCCGCGTGAGGGTGTCCACCGCGTCCCGCTCGAGCTTCACGCCAGGCGGCCCCGCATGGGGCCTACTTTCTTTCGGGGGAAAGCGGCTGGAGGAGACCGCGGCGCCCGGAGGGAGGCGAGACGGCGCCGCACATTCCGAAGATACCCCGCTGCACCGGCCACGCCTATAGCGCGTTCGCTCCAATAGCGCGTTCGCTCCAATAGCGCGTTCGCGTCGT
>DASSMN010000380.1:0-7658 GCA_035688885.1 Gemmatimonadales bacterium | reverse complement strand
CCAGCGGTGGATATCGTGTTCCGGCTCGGCGCGGACCGCTGAGGGTCAGGTGCCAACTTGGCCAGGGTTGAAGAGAAACTGCTCCATATTGCGGAACAGGAATTCCTTGGCTTTGGGATCCCGAAGATTCAGTCCGTAGTGGTTGATGAGCTGCTGCTGCATCTTGGTCCACTCACCCCAGCAGACCGCACAGATCTCCTCGTAGGCTCTCTTGCCTATATCGTTTTGAAAAGGCTGGAACGACATTCGCTCGCGCTCGTTTCCGCAGCGCACGCAGTGCACATTGCTCATGCGCGCAAGATAGACGTCACTCGGAGTGTGATCCAGTGTACGGGCGGGCGGCGCTCACGCCATTATGTTCTAGTCACGGCGTCAGTCGGTGGTGCGTTGGATCACCACGGCGAACAATCCGGGCGCCGGACGCAGTGCCGAGCCCAGTGCCAATGCCGAAAACGATGGCCGGGGCCACGCTCACCAGCGGAAGAAGCGCCAGCGGCCAGGCAAAGGTGAAGGCCAGGGCTCCTGCAACCAGCGGCGCCCAGCCGCTCTGAACGGCATCCACGAACCGCAGACGGTTTCGGACGAAGTTTCTGGCCAGGAAGTATCCGGCCAGGCCGGCAGAGACGGTCAACAGCAGTTGCAGCATAGAGATAACCTCGGTTGAGGACATGGAGGACGCGTTACAGTACGAAACGTTATCTAAAAAGATTCGTGGGAACGGTGCCGTCAGGCATCAGAATCGCTACAGTGACGTTGCTCGTGTCCTTGCCCCAGTCCCTTTGGTCCCTCTCAGGGAAGGAGGCCACCGATGCGACATCCGACTGTGCAAGTGCCCAACATCGGTCCCATGGACCATGCGTGGGATCTGTTGGGAGAGTGGCAGGCGGAGTTCGAGTTGCCGGAAACTGAATCGCCGGTCCATGGAAAGGTGACCTTCCGGTCCTGGACCGATGCGGAGTTGAGTTTGGATCCCGTAGAGGCCGCCATCGCCGGCATTCCGGCGCAGGTGCCGCTCGAGCGGGCGAGTGAGATTCACTTGACCGACGCTGGCGGGGGCGCCCTCCAGTGGGTGCTGCATGCCCCGTCCACCAACTGGTCGCTGCAGGCGACTATGTGGCCCGGATCCCTGCACCTGTTCGTCAGCGACGCGGACGACGACGAGGAACAGCTCTACCGGGCCCGGGCGGTCCGGACGCAGGAGTACTACCTGCGGAAGTATCCGCTCGACCCGAAGTGACCACCCGGACCGTCGACCTCCGGTTGCACGGATTCGGAGCGCCGACGGCGCCGGCACGCGCCGAGGTGGCGGAGCTGGCGCCGGCGGATCGATTCAAGCGCGCGGCGGTCGTGTTCGGCGCCTTCGTGGCCGTCGCGATCGTCGCGCTTCCCATTCCCATCGTCCATCTCATGCTCGTGCCGGGCGCGTTGCTGCTGGCCGTCGTGCTCGGCGCGCTGCGGCTTCGCGAGCACGCCATCTTCCGCGACGTGAGCGGCAAGTGTCCGTTCTGCGGCACCGAGCAGCATTTTGCCTTGTTGGGGCGTTTCCGCCTTCCCAAGGACGTCCACTGCACCAACTGCGGGCGAAAGCTGACGCTGGAAGAAGGCGGAAGGACGGAAGGACGGTAGGACGGGAGGACGGAAAGACGGACGGACCAACACGGCAGGCTCCGTTCCGGGTCCGGTGGCCCGCGAGGTGTGCAGGTCCTTCCGTCTTCCCGTCCTTCCGTCTTTCCGTCCTTCCCGCTACCACCTCACCAACGCACTGCCCCACAGGAACCCGGACCCGAACGCCGTCAGCGCCACCAGGTCGCCCCGCTTGAGGCGCCCCGAGCGGGCGCATTCGTCGAGCGCGATGGGGATCGTCGCCGCGGTCGTGTTGCCATACCACATGATGTTGTTGTACACCTGCTCGTCGCGCAGCCCGAGGGCCTTCTGCATCATCTCCGCAATGCGGAGGTTGGCCTGGTGCGCCACCAGCAAGGTCAGGTCGCCGGTGGTGTGGCCGGTGGCGGCCAGCACGGCGGAGACCGACTCGGGCATCCGCGCGACGGCGTGGCGGAAGACCTCCTTGCCATCCATCTGCAGGAAGTGGCGGCCCTCCTCGATCTGACCGACCGACATGCGCGGGTGGTACATCGATCCCGGGGCGTCCACCCACAGCTTCTCGGCATTGGCGCCGTCGCCGTGGAGATCGAACGCCAGGATGCCTCGCTCGTCGCCGCCTGGGCCCAGCACCACGGCGCCGGCGCCGTCGGCAAAGATCACCGCGGTATTCCGGCCCGCGGTGCTGACGTCGAGCGCGGTGGACTGCACTTCCGAGCCCACCACCAGTACGTGGCGATAGAGGCCCACCCGAATGAACGAGTCGGCGATCGCCAGTGCGTAGACGAACCCGCTGCACTGGTTCCGGATGTCGATCGAGGGAATCGCGCTCACGCCGAGGAGGCGCTGGAGATACACCCCGCCGCCGGGCGCGAAATGATCGGGCGTGGAGGTGGCGAATACAATGGCGTCGATGTCGGAGGGCTCGAGCCCCGCGGCCGCGAGCGCCTTGAGGCTGGCCGCGTGGGCCAGGCCGGCATTGGTCTCGCCCTCCCGCACCCAGCGCCGCTGCTGAATGCCGGTGCGGGTCCGGATCCACTCGTCGCTCGTGTCCATCAGCTGAGACAGGTCGTCGTTGGTCACGACGCGGTCGGGCACCGCGAGGCCGGTCCCGAGGAAGTGCGCACGGGGCATGCGAGGTCCGGTGGAAGGAGCGGGTTAAGTATATCGCCGGCGGGAGGCGGCCCACAGCAGCCAGATCCAGGCGAGCCAGCTGATCGTGAGCGGCCAGGTCAAGCTTCGCCATGCTTCCCAGACCACCCCCACGGGCGTGAGCCAGCCGGGCCAGGCGCTCTCGGGGCGCACCCTGCGGCGCTCGACGATGCGGGTGACGCCGAAGCCCTCGCGGAGCGCCTGGAGAATGGCCGAGCACGCGGCGGGCCCGACGGGCTTGGGCCCGGTGAGCGGGAGGAGATTCCACACCATGTTGGTGGCGCCCCAGCCGTGGCTGTCGCTGGCCCCCACCACGAAGCGGCCCGTTCGGCGCGCCAGCGCCGCGACCGAGTCCCGCCGCACCCGCGTCATCTCGTTCGCCTGGGGGGCCGCATTCACCAGCTCGAACCCGTCGGCGCCCGCGGCCACCAGGGAATCGAGCCGGTCGCGGTGATTGCGCTCGTACTCGGGCAGCGACAGCACGCTGAGCGCGCCATAGAGCGAGTCGCTTTCCCGGAGCAGCAGCTCGAGCGCGTCGAGGGACCCGTTATAGCGGCGGGGGTCCACCGGGGCCGAATCGCCCAGCAGCACCACGTGGGCGCGCCACGCGCTGACCTCGATGCCGGGGCAGAGCACCGGCACCCCGCTGTGCGGGTGGAGGCCCGACACGGTATTGTGATCGGTGACGAACACGGCGTCGAAGCCCGCGCGGCGGTGCCAGCGCAGGTTGGCCTCGGTATCGAACCCCCGCATGAGCGTGCCGCGGACATCGTGTGAGACGTTGGTGTGGCTGTGGGCATCGAACACCAGGGCGTTTGCGGTCCCCGCCAGCGCTGCCATGGGCCGGTGCCACAGGAGGCCGGCGCCCACGAACAGCAGCAGCCCGACCAGCGAGGCGGCCAACAGCCCGAGCTCGCGCCGAAGCGGTGCCCGCGGCGCCGGACGGTCGCTCCAGGCGATGCGCCACCACAGGGCTCGGCCACCCCGCCAAGCGAGGTAGAGCACCAGCAGGCCGATCAGGAACCCGTGCAGGCGGCTCATGCTGAGCATCGAGACGCCGTCCCACAGGCTGAACAGGGGCGCCAACAGGACGTAGGTGGGCGGGAACGCGAGGTGCAGGGTCGGCGGAAGCGGTGCGCCCAGCGGATCCGCCAACGGGGCCACATGCCAGGCGCGGGCCAGCAGGATTCCGGCCGTCAGGGCCAACGGAAGCAGAAGTCCGGGCCGTGCCGGACGCTGAGACCACCGAGAGGTGTTCGGAATGCAGCGGAATATAGGGGAGGTGCCGCGGGATGAGCGAACTCGATGACGAGTACGAGGACACCGTGGACACCGAGGCCACGGTTCTGTGTCCCTACTGCGGCGAGCTCAATGACATCGCACTCGACCCCGGCGGTGGTCGGCACCAGGAGTATGTCGAGGATTGCCAGGTGTGCTGCCGCCCCTGGCGGGTGCGGGTCAGCTACCTGCCGGACGGCGGGGCGGACGTATCCATCGAAGCGGAGCAGCCCGACTGAGGCGCTAGATGCCGCCCAGCCACGGGTAGCCCTGGTCCTCCCAGTAGCCGCCCGGGCGCTCGCGGGTGAAGGTCATGCCGGTGAGATACTTGGTGAGCTTGTACCCCAGCTTGACCGGCGAGTAGAGCCGGAGCGGCGCGCCGTGCTCGATGGTAATCGGGCGGTCGTTCCAGGCGTATGCCAGGATCGTCTGCGGGTGCATCGCGCTCGCCAGGTCCCACCCGTTGGAGTAACGCTGGTCGAACGAGTCGAAGCGGAGGTATCGCGCGTCCGCGGTCGGCTGCACCATCTGCGTGACCGCGGAGACGGACACTCCGGTCCAGGTGGCGATGGCGGTCCATCCTTCCACGCAATGGTGCTTCACGGTGTAGGTCACCCGCGGCATCGCCTCGATCATCGGCCGGGTGAGCCGCACCGGCGTGCGCACCAGCCCGCCCACCTCGAATGCCCAGTCGGCGGGAACCTCGGGGAAGGTCCCGCGCTGATTGTGGGTGATGGAATAGGCGGGGAAGGCCATCACCGGCGTGCGCTGCGACACCGGGTACTCGCGCGCGAGCCGGCTGCGCGAGAACAGGATCTTCTCGCCAACCCAATCGTTGATTCGGCTGAAGGCCCGGAGCTTCGGCTCGAGCAGCGGGCCGCCATCCCAGCCGCAGGCGGCGGCGAGCGCCGTGGGCGCCACGACCCCAAGGCGGACGAAGTCGCGTCGGCTCAAGCGGGGGCGGGGCTGGTCAGTCATGGCTGGGAAACCTTCCGCGGTACCAACCCGTGATCATGGCCCGGAGGGACGCCGGGTCCACCAGGAATACCAGCGCGATGTGGAGCAGCGTGAACCCCACGAAGATCCACACGGCCCAGAAGTGCCAGTATCGCGCCAGCTCGTAGCCCCCGAACAGCGACGTGAGCCAGGCGAGCTGCACCGGTTTGTAGATCGCGAAGCCGGTCAGCGCTGACAGCATACCGAGGAGCACGATGAACGTGTAGGCGCTCTTCTGCAGCGCGTTGTGCTTGCCCTGGGCCGGATGGTCCTTCCGAAGCCGAAGATAGTAGAGCTGCATCTGCACCGCGGGTCCCACGTCGCGGGGGCGGAACAGCAGCGAGCGCCATTCGCCGGTGAGGGCCAGAAAGGCGAGGTAGATGAGCCCGGTGAGGACGAAGGGCCACGCGAGCGCGAAGTGCCAGTTGAGACCGCCCGCGAGCCACCCGCCCAGCCGGGCCCACTTGGGGATCGGCTGCCCATTCAGCGGATTCGGGAAGTAGGGGTACCCTCGCGGGCCGAAGTGGGCAAAGGCGAGGTAGATCTGCAGCCCGCTCGCGATCATACCGGCCAGGAAAATGGCGTTGAGCCAGTGCGCCGCCCGGACCAGGCCGTGATGTCGCTTTACCAAGGGTCGCTCGGGATCCATCCGCCGCTCCCACAGACGGGACAGGCTAAGGTAACCGGGGTAGAACGCCGGCTACCCGCGCTTGGTTCCATGGCCTCCGCCATCGGCGAGCATGCGCTCGGCGGCGCGATACCCGCTGACGAGCGCGCCGTGCACCGTGGCGTTCCGCCCCTCCTCGGCCACCGCCTCGCCCGCCAGGTAAAGGGTAGTCTCCACCGGCCGCACCAGGGTGGCCCGGGCCTCAATGGCGCCGATACCGCCATAGCTGTACGCCCCACCGGCGAGCCGGTCCGCCGACCAGTCGTGTGCATAGGCCACCCGCAGCCGGGAGCGGAGCTCCCCCACGTCGCGGCCGAACACCGAGGCCAGCGACTCGAGTGCCGCCCGGATCAAGCTATCCTCCCCCTTGCCCGACAGCAGCGCGCCCCGAGGGCCGCCGACCCACCCGGTGATCACCGGCGCTCGACTGGGGAGCGCGGTCCACCAGACCGGGAACGGCTCGCCGCCGCCGTGCACGAAGCTGGGACCGGCGTCGTTGGCGGGCGCCCACCACCGGCGATCGAAGCCGAGTACGACCCGGTGTGCGGCACCCATGTGCAGCGCGGGGAGCGCGTCCAGCCAGGCCGCCGGCACGGGCTCCAGCCGCTCGTCGCCCGGGCCGAGGACCATCCGCCGGAGCACCGGCAGCGGCACGGTCAGCACCGCGCCGGCGGCGACGAGCTCTTCCGTGGGCGCCTGGGTGGCCGCGCGGACCCGCACCCGCACCTCTCCCCGGCGCCAGCGGACCGCCAGGACTTCGGTGTCGAGCCGGATCTCGCAGCGGTCGGGGTCGATCGCATCGGCGAGCCGGCGGACGAGCGTGCCATAGCCTTCGGCCACCCGCTGGATCTGCTCCCCGTCCTCCTCGCCGGCCTGCTCGTTCTGGGCCAGCGCCCGGGTGCCCAGCAGCGAGAGGTCGGCCGCATGAAATCCCTCGAGGTAGCGCGCGGCCGTCTCGAGCTCGCCGGGGCGGGCGGTGGCCGCGTGCTCCTGCAGCAGGTCGGCGGCCGCCCGGTCCGGTCCTCGGTCGGCGCCGTCGAGCAGTTTGGCGAGGGTGCGCGGCAGGTCGGGCAGGGGAGGCGCCGCTTCGCCCGGGCCGCGCTGGTGGCGCTCACGGGCCGGCGCCACAGTGAGTCCCAGGCGCCGGATCAGCGCCATCAGCTCGCGAGGCTGACCGTGCACGAATTCGGCGCCCAGCTCCATCGGCACGTCCAGATCCGGGTCGTGCGCGGTGTGGATCCGCCCCCCGATTCGATCCCGGGCTTCGAGCATCAGCACGCGGCGTCCCGCCGCGGCCAGCCGTTCCGCCGCGGCCAGCCCGGCGATGCCCGCGCCCACGACCAGCACATCGGCCTGGGGCATGGCGGCGCTACTCGTACCTGAGGGCGACGATCGGATCGAGGCTGGCCGCCCGCCGCGCCGGCCAGATCCCGAAGAAGAGGCCCACCAGCGCGCTGAACCCGAACGCCACCACCACGGCGGCCGGCGAGATGAGGGTGTTCCAGTGCATCACCCTCGCGAGCACGACGGTGGCGCCGACGCCAAGCAGGATGCCGATGGCGCCCCCCAGTATGCAGAGGGTCAGGGCCTCGATCAGGAACTGGAGCAGGATGTTCCCCTTGGTGGCGCCCAGCGCCTTCCGCACGCCGATCTCGCGGGTGCGCTCCGTGACCGACACCAGCATGATGTTCATGATGCCGATGCCGCCCACGATCAGACTCACCGCGGCGATGCTGGCCAGCAGGGTGGTGAAGACCTGGGTGGCCTGCTGCTGGGTCTGGAGCACGTCCTGCTGGTTGCGGATGGTGAAGTCGTTCTCGCCGCCGGGACGGATGTGGTGCTGCCGGCGGAGCACCCGCTCGAGGTCCACCATGCCCTGTTCGATCGGCACGCTGTCCTTCACCTGGATAGCCATCGAGCGCAGGCGCTTGCTGCCGAATACGCGGTACTGCGCCGTCTGGAG
>DASSMN010000366.1:0-2769 GCA_035688885.1 Gemmatimonadales bacterium | reverse complement strand
TGTCCGGAGACGAGACCGCTCGCCAGCGAGGCTCCGCCTGGATCGCGGCGAACCCGCACTTCCGGCCCTCGACCTTCACGCCGCGGGCTCCCCAGGCCCCCGAGCCACCGCCGAACAACCAGTACAGCAACCCGCAAGGTGGTGGCAGCGGCGGAGGCGGCTACACGGAGCCCCGGCGCGAGCAGCCTCGCCAGGACAACTGGTCCCAAGGTGGTGGCGGAAGTTACGACCAGCGGCCCCAGTACCGCGAGCCGGAGTACCAGCCGCCGCGCCTGGAGCAGCGGCCAGCGCAGCAAGCGCCGCAGCAGCAGGGGCCGGGCTACGCCGGAGTGGAGAGTGCGGCTCAGCTGAGCAACGATGAGATCTCGCTCCTGCAGCACCACCGGCAGTTGCGCGAGGCAGCCGAGCGTGAGCGGCAGCGCCAGGCCTCGTTCAATGAGGAACCTCCATTTTAATGGACCTCGATATTTCGGCTGATGGCCCGAAGATGGTCCGCGAGACGCTCTGCCTCGCGCAGAGCGCCGTGGCCCACAGTGGCGACAGTCGAGCCCAGGAACATGTCGAGCGGCTGGGGCGGTTGATCAAGGAGTGCGATCGTCACCGGCCGCTCGGCCGCGACGGGAAGCACGGCAATCGCCACACCGCAACATGTGGGTGCGAACGTTAGGAGCAGCATGGCGACCTACAGGATCACGTACAAGCCGCCCGGCCCAGTGGGGCCGGCGGTGACCGAGATCGGTGCCGACTGGTGGGACGTGGAGTCGGCGCGGTGGTTCTACTTCTACCGCTCCGTCGAGCCAACCGAGCTGGTCCCCGAGCCCGATGACATGGTGATCTTGGCGATCGCAGCTGAGACCGTGGTGTCCATCCAGCGCATCGAGGACTAGCTGATCTGACCCTCGAACAACAGGATGAGGCCCCGCCGTCGACCAAACAGCGGGGCCTCGTTGCTCCTGGAGAGAGCTGCTTTGACCTTAGCAGGCGTGGCTCAAATGGTGAGCGAAACTGGATCTAGCGTGGCGCTGACCTGCGGGTCTACAGTGCTTGCACCAGCTCGGCCGGTGTCTCGCCGGGACGACCCCCTCGCGGCAATCAAGGGGGTCGTCCCACGTGCGGGCAACCCCTTACCCAGGGAGGAATCATGGTCGATGAGGCCGTGGGTCGTCAAGTGACTGCCCCCACCGGCCAGACCACTACCCCTAGTGGCTCAAGCTCGAACATCGCCCAGCCCTGGTATGACGCAGGGGTTTCGGTCCTGCCGATCAGCCCCGGCGGGAACAAGAAGCCGGCACTTGGATCTTGGAAGGCGCTTCAGACCGAGCGCCTGACCCAGGAGCAGGTCGACTCGTACTGGCAGGCTGGCTCACGGTTCGGGGTCGCGCTCATCTGTGGCGCGGTGTCCGGCAACCTGGAGATGAGCGAGCTAGAGGTCGACGCCACGAAGGCCTCAGACCTGGAGGCCATCGCCCAGGAGTGCGATCTGCGCGGGATTCGTTGGCTCTGGAACGAGCTGATGGACTACGGGTACATGGAATGGACGCCGAGCGGCGGCCTGCACCTGCTTTATCGAGTCCCCGACCACGAGATCCCTGGCAACACCAAGCTCGCCATGCGCCTGGCCGAGGATCACGAGCTGAACCCCGAAGAGCGGCGCAACCGCGAGAGCAACCCGAACCTCGTCTTCTGGCGCACCCGAGCTGAGACCCGCGGCGAGGGCGGCTACGTCGTGGTGGCTCCCACATCGGGACTGTGCCACTCGTCAGGTCAGCCTTGGATCGTCGGCGCCGGCCGTGTCGGCGAGATCCCCGCCATCACCTGGGAGCAGCGCATGGCGCTGCACGCGGCGATCACAGCGGCGCTCGATCAGACCCCGCCGCCGGCACCAGCACAGCCGCGCCAGGAGGTCGCGCCCCGAGTCGACGGCGAGCTGCGGCCGGGAGACGACTGGGAGAACCAGCACGACTGGGACGAGCCGTGGTTCACCGGCCAGGGCTGGAAGGTCAGCCACCGGGTAGGCACAGAGACGTTCTGGGTGCGGCCCGGCAAGGAGGCTCGTGACGGGCACTCGGCCAGCACCGGCTACAACGGGGACAAGGACCGGCTCTACGTCTGGTCCACGTCGACCGGGCTCCCGACCGAGGAGCCGTTGAGCAAGTTCTTCGTCTACTCCTTCTATCACTACGGCGGAGACATGGCGCGAGCCGCCAGTGCTCTGCGCAAGGAGCAGTACGGCACGCCAACCCCGACCCCCAGCTCCTCGCTGATGCCCTGGACCCCCGACACGGATCGCCCGGTATCGTTACCCGTACGTGGGGGTTTAGACCTCACCGACACAGGCAGCGGGCGACGGATGAAGGACGTCTTCGGGGACGCGTTCCGGTACAACACCCGAGAGGGTGAGTGGTACTGGTGGACCGGCTCAGCCTGGGAGCGCGACGAGCACCTGCGCATCTGGCGGGCCGCGGTGCAGTGCGCCGAAGACGCTGTGACGCAGGCCCAGCAGATGCTCGACTCGGCCGAGCTGCTCGGTGACGACGACATCATCAAGACGGCTCGGCGCCGATTACATGACGCGACGCAGCTGAAGAACAAGGGCAAGCTCGAAGCAGCGATCAAGATGTTCTCGGTCGAAGAAGGCATGGCACTGACCACCGATGCCTTCGACAAGGACCCCAACCTGCTCAACCTGCCCAACGGCACGTTGGAGCTGGAGTCGCAGCACCTGCACCAGCACAACCCCACCGACCTCATCACGTTGTCCATGGGCGC
>DASSMN010000066.1:0-7809 GCA_035688885.1 Gemmatimonadales bacterium | reverse complement strand
GCCGAATCGGACCCCACGGCCAGCCGCACACTAAATTGGTGTTGTGGCTCACTGGCCCATGCTGCCGACCGAACTCGGAGTTGATCGTGCCTGACCCTCGCCCGTTGGAGAGCTCGTTTCGCGACCCGAGCGGTTTCATGTTCACCCGCTCGGGCGTACTCTACCGTCAGGTGAACCGGGTGTTCGCCAACGAGTTCGAGGCGGTGACGGGCACCGGCCTGTACGACGAGCTGTCGCGCCAGGGTCTGCTGATTCCGCATCAGCCCGTGGCGCTCTCCCTGGCCGCCACCGACGAGGCCGCGGCCGTGCTCCAGCCGGAACGCGTCGGGTTCATTTCGTACCCCTACGAGTGGTGCTTCGGGCAGCTCCGCGATGCCGCGCTGCTCACCCTCGACATCCAGGAGCGGGCCCTGGTGCGGGGCGTCACCCTGCGGGACGCGAGTGCCTACAACGTGCAGTTCCAGGGCGGCCGTCCGATCTTCATCGACACCCTCTCCTTCGAGCCTCGGCGAGAGGGCGCCCCGTGGGCCGCCTACCGCCAGTTCTGTGAACACTTCCTGATCCCGCTGGCCCTCATGAGCCGGGTGGACGTGCGGCTCGCGAGCCTGCTCCGGGCGCATCTCGAGGGCATCCCGCTGGATCTTGGCGCCCGCCTCCTGGGGTCGCGAACCTGGCGGAGCCTGGGGCTGCTGTTCCACGTCCGGCTCCACGCCATGGCGCAGAGGCGCTACCGCGACGTGGCGCCCCCGGCGCCGAGCGCCCGGCGAGCGGTGACGATCCAGAGCCTGATCGGCTTGGTGCACAGCCTGAGAGGGCTGGTGACCAGGTTCACCTGGCAGCCCCAGGGCACCGAGTGGGCCGACTACACGAGCGACAACAACTACACGGCGCAGTCCACCGCCTCGAAGCGCGAGCTGGTGACCGCCATGCTGCGCGGCCGCGGCATCCGGACCGTGTGGGACCTGGGCGCCAACACCGGCGATTACAGCCGCGCCGCGCGCGCCGAGGCGGAGCAGGTGATCGCATTCGACGTCGACCCGGCGGCGGTGGAGCGCAACTATCGCCGCGTGCGCGCGGAGAACGAGGCGCGGATCCTGCCGCTGGTCATGGACCTCACCAATCCTTCGCCGGCGCTGGGGTGGGCCCACCGCGAGCGGCTGTCGCTCGAGCAGCGCGGTCCAGCCGATGCGCTGCTCGCGCTGGCGCTGGTGCACCACCTCGCGATCGGCCACAACCTGCCGCTCGAGCGCATCGCCGAAACCTTCGCCCGCCTGGGCCGTCATCTGATCATCGAATTCGTGCCCAAGCAGGATTCCCAGGTGCAGCGCATGCTCCGGTCGCGGCCCGATATCTTTCCGCACTACACCCGGGAGGGTTTCGAGGCCGCCTTCGGGACCTGTTTCCGCATCGAGGACGCGCAGCCGGTCGCCGGCTCGGAGCGCCATCTCTACCTCATGACCAGCGTCGGCGGAGCATGACCGTGACTGTGAAACCATTCGGCGCCGTCGCTCTGGCGGCGCTTCTCGTGTGGGGCTCGGCCTCGTGCGGCGGCCACCGGCCGCCGCCGCCCAGCGCCCGGGCCGCGGCGCTCGATTCGGCGTGGGCCATCACCGTCCTTTCCGCCCTCGCCGACGACAGCATGCAGGGCCGAGGCACCGCCACCCCGGGCGGCGACCGCGCCGCCCGCTTCATCGCCGACCGCATGCGCGAGTATGGCCTGGTGCCGGCCGGCGACAGCGGCTACTTCCAACGCGTCCCCCTGTCGGCCAGCACGGATTCGAGCGGCCGGCGGCGCCTGGCGCTGGTGAGCAGCGGCGAGACGCCCGAGGCGACGGTGCAGGCGGTGAACGTGGTGGGGTTGGTGCGGGGCGCCGACCCCGCCCTCCGGGACCAGATCGTCCTGATCGATGCCCATTACGACCATCTCGGCATCGGCCCGGCGGTGAACGGCGATTCGATCTACAACGGCGCCGACGACGACGGCTCGGGCGTGGTCGCGGTGCTCGGCGCCGCGCGGGCGCTCGCGGCCGGCCCGCCGCCCAGGCGCACGGTGCTGTTCCTCGCCACCACCGGCGAGGAGCTGGGCCTGCTGGGCACGCGGTGGTACCTCGAGCACCCGGCGGCGCCGCTCGAGAAGACGGTGGCCAACCTCGAGATCGAGATGATCGGCCGGCCCGACTCGCTCGCCGGCGGGCCGGGGAAGGGTTGGCTCACCGGCTTCGATCGCTCCACCATGGGCCCGATGCTCGCCCAGGCCGGCATCCCGATCGTGGCCGACCCGCGCCCGGCCCAGCAGTTCTTCATGCGCAGCGACAACATCGCCTTCGCCCGGCGCGGCATCCCGGCGCAGACGCTGTCCTCCTACGGCATGCACCGCGACTACCACACCCCTTCCGACGAGGTGAGCAGGATAGACGCCCGGCACCTCGCCACCATGGTCCAGGCAGCCGCCCGCGCCGCGCGCCTGCTCGCCGACGGCGAGGCGCCCACCTGGAACCCCGGAGGCCGCCCATGAGTGGCGTCCGGAGCAACCCCGCCTCGGGTCCGGCGACCGCTGCTTCCTCTCGCCCTATCGTCCTCCCGCCC
Source organism: Gemmatimonadales bacterium (assembly GCA_035688885.1). Taxonomy (GTDB): domain Bacteria; phylum Gemmatimonadota; class Gemmatimonadetes; order Gemmatimonadales; family GWC2-71-9; genus CAVVWJ01. The sequence continues at coordinate 5,223 of DASSMN010000066.1, read as the reverse complement.
TCTCGCCCTCGATGACACGCCCCAAGCGCTCCCGCACCCTCACGCCCTCCAGCCTCTGGTGGGTGCTCAAGCACGCCCTCCTCGGCTGGTGGAACGACAACGTGCCGCGGCTCGGCGCCTCGCTGGCCTACTACACGCTGTTCGCGCTGGCGCCGATCCTGGTCGTGGCGATCGGCGTGGCGGGGCTCGTCTTCGGCCCCGACGCCGTGCGGGGTGAGGTGGTGGGTCAGATCCAGGGCCTGGTCGGCCGGCAAGGCGCGGAGGCGGTGCAGACGATGATCCAGAACGCCGCGCGGCCGTCCTCGAGCCGCCTCGCGACGGTCATCGGCCTGGTGACGGCATTCCTGGGCGCCACCGGCGCCTTCATCGAGCTCCAGACCGCGCTCAACGCCATCTGGCGGGTGCAGCCTCGTCCGGGCGTGAGCGTGATGGCGTTTCTCAAGCAGCGGCTGATCTCGTTCGGGCTGGTCGTGGGCGTGGGCTTCCTGCTGCTGGTGAGCCTGGTGGTGAACGCCGCCCTCGCCGCCTTCAACCGCTATCTCGGCCGGATCATGCCCGGCCTGACGGCATTCTGGGACGCGACCAACGTGCTGGTCTCGCTCGGCGTGGTCACGCTGCTGTTCGCGATGGTCTACCAGGTGCTGCCCGACGTGCGGCTGCGCTGGCGGGACGTCTGGGTGGGATCCCTGGTGACGGCCGGTTTCTTCAGCATCGGCAAGCAGGTGATCGGTCTCTACCTCGGGACCAGCACGCTCGCGTCCACCTACGGCGCGGCGGGGTCCGTCGTAGTGCTGCTGGTGTGGGTCTACTACTCGGCCCAGGTGGTGCTGCTGGGCGCCGAGTTTACCCGCTACTACGTCGAGCGGTTCCGGGGGGAGCCACCCCCGCTCCGCTATGCCACCAAGGGTCCGCCACCACCGAAGCTCACCCCGGCCCCGAGCAAATAGCCCCGCGAGGCCGGGGAGCCAACTTGTCACGCCAACTCTTGCACGATCGGGCCCGGGCGTTGATACCCTCTCGTGACCTGTCCCACACCAGTTCGTGGAGAATGCAGTATCTTGGGGCATGACGGCTCCGCAACCTCCTGGATGCGCCGTCGTGACCTCCTCACCCCGGGTCCTCTATGTACATCGATCCCACCAGCGGCAGTCTGGTGCTGCAGGCGATCGCCGCCGGCGTCCTGTCGGCCGTCGCCATGATGAGCCGCGTCCGCGAAGCCATCAAATCGTTCTATCACAGCCTCGTATCACGGGTGCGCCGGCCGACGGGCAACCGATAGCTCGCTGCAGTCCCCGGGGCGTGGCGCCGGCCTGACCGCCGCCGCCCCGCCCGGGTTCCCTGACGACGTACCCCGCATCCACGGCCGGGTTCCGTCCACGTGACCACCCTCTACCCGTTTCTTCTGGCGGCCGCGCGCGTGCTGTACCAGGGCTGGCACAGTCCCGGGTACTTCACGCTGACCGACCTGCTCGTCGTCCTGGGATTCACCCTGGGACTGGTCATGGTGGTCTACCTCGGGGCGGCGGCCTTGCTCCGCTCGGCCGATCACCGAGCGCCCGCGTTCTGCGCCTTCCTGTTCGTCTGCTGGCTGTTCGTGTTTCCGATGGCGGCGGGCGCACTCCCGAGCGGGCCCTACCAGCTGTTCAAGCTGGGGCTCGGCGTCGTGATGGCCGCGCTCAGCGTGGGACTGTTCCGCTGGCTCGTCCGCCGGCCCGAGCGGCTCACCACCGTGGCGACGTTCTTCACCCTGACCGGCTCGCTCCTGGTGGCCCGCTTCGCCGTGGGCATCACCCTCGACCGGCTGCACGCCCGCCACGCGCTCGAAACCAGCGCGCTCGCCCGGGCGCTGGCCCAGCCGATTCCGGGGCCCGCGCGCGCGCCGGCACCGGCCCGCGACATCTACCTCATCGTGCTCGACGAGTACGCCAATGCCGACGTGCTGCGCGACGCGCTCGGCTTCGACAACCGCCCCTTCCTGGACAGCCTCCGCGCGCTCGGCTTCACCGTGCCGGCGGTCGGCAGCAACTACGCCCACACGATGCTGTCGCTCCCGACGATGCTCAACGCCGCGCACATGGCGCCGCTCGCCGCGGAGCTGGGCCCGGCGAGCAAGGACCCGTCCATCCCGAACGCGCTGCTCGAGTCGAATCGCGTCGCCCGGTTCCTCAAGGCGCGCGGGTACCGCTACGTCTTCATGCCCTCGTTCTGGTGGCTCTCGACGGCGGAGAGCCGGACCGCCGACTCGGTGGTCCACGTGCTGCCCGGCTTCAATCTCGACCGCGAGCTGGGCCGGACCGAGCTGCGCCGCACGCTGGTCCAGAGCTCGCTGCTCGACTATCTCCACCGCGATGCGGCCTGGGACGCCCGCTTCATCCGCCGAACGCTGGAGGAAGCGGCCCGCCTGCCGGCCGTGCGCGAGCCGGTCTTCGCGTTCATCCACGTGCTGAGCCCGCACTCGCCGTTCGTGTTCGATCCGCAGTGCGGGCTTCCGCCGCGCCGGAGCCAGGGACGGAACAAGCTGCAGCAGTACGTCGGCCAGTTGCCGTGCCTCAACCGGATGGTGCTCGCGACGGTGTCGCGCCTGATCCGGGACTCGGAGGTCCCGCCGATCATCCTGCTGCAGGGCGATCACGGCTCCGCCACCCGCGGCTTCACGCAGGCCCATGCGGTGGCCGATCTCACCCCGCTCGCGGCGTGGGAACGGCTGGGGGCCTTCGGGGCCTACTACCTGCCGGGAGGCGGCGCGCAGGCGTTCGGGGACTCGGTGACCGTCGTGAACGTGATGGGCAACGTGCTGCGCTACTACTTCGGCGCGGCGCTCCCGCGCGAACCGGACGAGCGATATCTCTCGGTGGAAGACGCGCCGTTCGCGTTCCGGCGGGCGCCGGCCGAGTGGCTCGCCCGGAACCGCTTCGACTCGACCACGCGGTTCCTCGCGTCGGAGGACTCGGCGCGCCGCTGACCGCGCGAACATTGGGCGCTCGTGTAGCTCACGCCCGGCGGTTACGTGATGCGGTACACGGCTCCGGCCGGGCGACGGTGCTCCCGCCGGGGCGCCACAGGCACCGGCACCGGAGGGGTGAGCGACTACGTAGGGTGAGCCCGGTGCCGGCGCCTGACGCGCCCCTCTGGGAGCACCATCGCCCGCCGGAGCCCCACCCTCGCTGACGCGCGGGCGGTCGCGTGCGTGCGGCTCCCGGCGCGCGCGAGCCCCAGCGGTCCCATGCGTGCGGCTCCCGGCGCGCGAGAGCCCTACGAGGTTCCTTCTGTCCGTGCCGCCAACGCGCGCTGCTCGGCAGCCCACAGCAACGAGGCGCCCGAAGGCGCCTCTCGAATCCTGCGGGCGTACCTGCCGCCGCCGCGCACGCCGCTCCCGGCCCACGCACCAGCCCGCGCCGCAGCGATGCGCGGGCGCAGGCGGGGTGACGGTGCTCCCAGAGGGGCGCGTCAGGCGCCGGCACCGGGCTCACCCTATGTAGTCGCTCACCCGTCCGGTGCCGGTGCCTGTGGCGCCCCGGCGGGAGCACCGTCGCCCCGCCGCAGCCGTGGACCCCGAGCCTAGCGGTGCGTCCGCCCCATGAGCGGCGTGCCCGCCGGCGGCTCGTACGCCCGCAGCCGCTCGAGCAGCGCCTTCGGGTTGCTCTCGACCATGACGGTCTGCCGGTGCGCCTCGGTCAGGAACCCTTCCTTCACCGCGTGGTCGAGAAAGGCCGTCAGCGCATCGAAATACCCCGCGATGTTGAGCACCCCGCACGGCTTCGCGTGAATCCCCACCTGCCCCCAGGTGAGGATCTCGAAGAAGCCTTCCAGCGTCCCGATCCCGCCCGGCAGCGCGATGAACCCGTCGCTCAGATCGGCCATCTGGGATTTGCGCTGGTGCATCGAGGCCACCACGATCAAGTCCTGGATGCCGCGGTGGGCGGATTCCTTCTGGATCAGCTGCTGCGGGATGATGCCGGTCACGTGGCCGCCCGCCTCCTGCACCGCGTCGGCCAGCTCGCCCATGATCCCGACGCTGGCGCCGCCATACACCAGCTCGATGCCTTCGGCGGCGAGCAGCGTGCCCAGCTCGCGGGCCGCCGTGCCGTAGTCGGGACGGGTGCCGGTGTTGGTCCCGCAGAAGACGCAGAGCCGAGTGATCTCGGTGGGCATGTCGGAAGGCCTCGAAGGTCAGATTGACGTGAGGCTTGAAATTAGTCGGAGAGGCGTCTAGCTGTCAGGAGACTTGGTGGCCGGTCCCGGCCGCCGATGCGGTCACCGGGCAGCCGGTGCCACTCTTCTGCTCTCTTCGACGGAGTGCTCGTCATGCCGGAACGGCTCCCCCATCGCACGCTCGGCCTCGAAGGGCTCAGCGTCTCCGCGCTCGGGCTCGGATGCATGGGCATGTCCGACTTCTACAGCGGCCGCAACGACCAGGAGTCGATCGCGACCATCCACCGCGCGCTCGACCTGGGCGTGGACTTCCTCGACACGGCCGACATCTACGGGCCCTACACCAACGAGCAGCTGGTGGGCCGCGCCATCAAGGGGCGGCGGGACGAGGTGGTCCTGGCCACCAAGTTCGGCAACCTGCGCGACGAGAAGGGCCAGTGGCTGGGCGTGAACGGCCGGCCGGACTACGTGAAGCAGGCCTGCGACGCGTCGCTCAAGCGGCTCGGTACCGACCACATCGACCTCTACTACCAGCACCGGGTGGACCGCACGGTCCCGATCGAGGAGACCGTGGGCGCCATGGGCGACCTGGTGCGCGCCGGCAAGGTCCGGAAGATCGGCCTCTCGGAGGCGGGCCCCGACACGATCCGGCGCGCGGCCCGGGAGTTTCCCATCGCCGCGCTCCAGACGGAGTACTCGCTCTGGACCCGCGATCCCGAGGACGAGATCCTGCCGCTCTGCCGGGAGCTCGACATCGGGTTCGTCGCCTACAGCCCGCTGGGCCGAGGCTTCCTCACCGGCCGGTTCCGCTCGATCGACGACTTGCCGCCCGACGACTACCGCCGGAACTCGCCCCGTTTCCAGGGCGACAACTTCCAGAAGAACCTCGACCTGGTGGCGCACGTGGAGGAGATCGCGCGGCGAAAGAAGTGCACCCCCTCGCAGCTCGCGCTCGCGTGGGTGCTGGCCCAGGGCGACGACATCGTGCCGATCCCCGGCACCAAGCAGCGCAAATACCTCGAAGAGAACACCCGCGCGCTCGAAGTGGAGCTCACGCCGAGCGATCTGGAG
>DASSMN010000069.1:0-8295 GCA_035688885.1 Gemmatimonadales bacterium | reverse complement strand
ATGAGAGCCCGGCGATCCGCCACAAAAGAACGCAGTGGCGGATCGGCCGGGCTCTCATGTGTGCGTCGCTCTCGTCGGGAGGTGCTGGCCGACCCCGCTCAGCCTGGCGGACGGACGGGTGCTTTGGCGCGCCGGGGGGTGGGGGCGAGGTCGCGTTCCATACGGATGTCGGCGCGGGCGTAATGCTCGTGGGCCTCGAGCGGGATCCGGACGAAGCCGTGCTTCTCGTAGAGGCGGATGGCGGGGGCGAGCTTGGTGTTGGAGACGATGATCATACGGCGGGCGCCGGCCTGGCGGGAGAACTCGACGGCGGCCTCCATCAGCAGGTCGCCGTAGCCTTTGCCCCTGGCCTCGGGCGCCACCGCCATCTTGGCGATCTCGTGCATCTCGGGGCGGTGGGCGATCACCGCGCAGGTGCCCAGCACCTCTCCGGCGTCCACCACGAAGAAGATCTGACCGCCCGGGGTGATGATCTTGGCGACGGGATCGCGGAAGGTCGCGAGGTCGGCCTCCTCGAGGACGAACCAGGTCTCGATCCACTCGCGGTTGAGGCGCTCGAACTCGCCGCGCCAGGCATCCCGGTAGGTGACGACTTCCGCCATCAACCGCCTCCGTTGTGAGCCTGCCCAACTCTCTCGGGCGGAGCGGTTTCCCGAACGGGCCATGCCGGCGCGGGGTACTCGGTGGGCCACCCCGAGCACCGGGCGGCGCGTCCCCGCACCGGGCTGCCCGCCTCAATGGCGGGCGAAGACCGCGGTGTGGCCGTCGGGCGTGAACGTCAGCACCTCGTAGGGCTCCACGGGCGCGCCCGGGACGGCCATGCCCGGTGAGCTCTGGGGCATGCCCGGCGCGGCGAGCCCCGCGACCGCCGGATGGTCCTTGAGCAACCGCCGGATATCCTCCACCGGCACGTGCCCCTCGACGATGTACTTGCCGACCACCGCGGTATGGCAGGAGCGCACCGCCCTGGGCACGCCCATGTCGTCCTTGATGGCGTCCATGTTCTCGTCGTCGTGCACGGTGGGCGCGAACCCGTTGGCCCGCACGTAGTCCACCCATTTGCCGCAACAGCCGCACGAGGCGCTCTTGTAGACCGTCATGGCGGTTGGCGCGGCCGACCGGGCCAGCAGCTGCGCGGCCCCGATCGAGGTGAGGGCCAGGCCGGCCGCCTGGGCGACGAAGTCACGTCGGCTGATCATCGAGCAGGTCTCCTGGGAAGCAATGGCGCATGGTTGTCGAGCCGCCGCCGGAGCTCCGCCGCGGTGCAGGTCAGGAGCTCGGGGACGCCGCGGAGCGGCTCGGCCGGCATTTCCCTGACGAACACCCGGAGGCGGCGCGCGCTGCGATACAGCTCATCGGCGACACGCGGCAGTCCGAGCTGACCCGCCCGCCCCGCGTCGGTGAGCCGCTCGACGGCGCCGCCGCGGGTGCGGAGGGGCAGGTCCACGCCGAGCATGGATGAGCGTGCCGGGAAGTCTAACAGGACGTCGCCCGGGGCGAGTCCCACCTCGCCGGCCACCGCGTCCTCGACCCGCTCCAGCAGGTCCGGGTCGTCGGCGATCCAGGAGTCGGTCTCGGTGGGGACGTCGCTGGCGGGCAGGTCGAGGGCGCGCTTGTAGAGCCGGCGGGCGCGGATGGCCGCGGCGAGCGGGTTGGCGTCGCGGGTGATCAGCCGCTCCATGAGCCCGTCGTCGGTCGCCTCGGCGATCTCCGCCACGGTGATGGCGCCGCGCGCGACGGCGCCCCGCACCGCTCGCTTGAACATGCAGGTGGCCGCGCGCACCGCGTGGTGCCAGTAGACGTTGCGGTACATCTGATACTTGGCGAACAGCAGGCTTTCGAGGGCGCTCACTCCCTTCTCCAGGACGCCGACCTCGAAGCGGCCGGGCATGGTCTCCACCAGCGTGAGGGTCGCGAGGAGCCGGTCCACGTCCACCGTGCCGTACGGCACGCCGCACATGCGGGCGTCGCGGCTCAGGTAGTCGATCTTGTCGAGGTCCAGCGATCCCGAGATCAGCCCCTGGAGCGCGCTGGGGCTCCGGCCGCGGATCAGCGATCCCAGCGACTCGGCGAACCCGGGGCCGCCGATCGCCGCGAGCACCTGGCCCAGCTCGCCCTGGCCGAGCTTGGCCACGCCCAGCTGCTCGTGGGAGGGAAAGCCCGCCTCCTCGAGCGCGTGGGAAAACGGGTAGTGCCCGATGTCGTGGAGCAGCGCCGCCAGACGTACGGCCAGGCACTCGGCCTCGGGTACCCGGTCGAGCTCGCCGCGCTCCTCGAGGCTGGCCAGGGCGCGCCGGGTCAGGTGATAGGCACCCAGCGCATGCTCGAAACGGGTGTGGGTGGCCCCGGGGTAGACCAGGAAGGCGTGGCCCACCTGGCGCACGTAGCGGAGCCGCTGCACCGCCGGCGTGTCCAGCGCGAGCAGCGCGGGGCGGTCGAGGCGGATGTTGTCCCACAACGGGTCGCGGATGACCTCGAGGTCCTTGGCGGAGAGCATGCGGGGAAGGTAGCGGCGGTGAGCGGGGAGCGGTAAGCCGAATCATTCGGCAAGGAAGCGAAGGAGCGGCGGCGAGCATCCTTCGCTCGCCGCCGCTCCCGTGGTTCACCCTCACGCCTCACGCACTCACGCGCTCAGACCTGAGCGGGCCCGGCCTTGGCGACCGCGTCGGAGACCTCCGACCGGTACTGCTCGAAGTTCTCCCGGAACATCTGCGCCAGCTTCCGCGCCTGGGCATCATACGCCGCCGGGTCTGCCCAGGTGCGGCGAGGCACCAGGATCTCGGGCGGCACGTCGGGGACGCTGGTGGGGATTTCGACGCCAAAGACCGGATCCTTGACGAAGCTCACCTGGTCCAGCGCGCCGGCCAGCACGGCCCGGACCATGGCCCGAGTGTAGGACAGCTTCATCCGCGAGCCCACCCCGTAGGCGCCGCCGGTCCAGCCGGTGTTCACCAGCCAGACCTTGGCGCCATGCCGCTCGATCCGCTCGCCCAGCATCCGCGCGTACACCCCGGGATGCAGCGGCAGGAACGGCGCGCCGAAGCAGGCGGAGAAGGTGGCGGACGGCTCGGTCACGCCGCGCTCGGTCCCCGCCACCTTGGCCGTGTAGCCCGACAGGAAGTGGTACATCGCCTGGTCGGCGGTAAGCCGCGAGATCGGCGGCATGACTCCGAATGCGTCGGCCGTGAGGAACACAATGTTCCTGGGGTGGCCGCCGGCGCCGCCGGGCTGATAGTTCGGGATGTAGTGGATGGGGTAGCAGGCGCGGGTGTTCTCGGTCAGCTTGTCGCCGTCATAGTCGACGGCGCGGGTCATCGGCTCGATCGTCACGTTCTCGAGTACCGTGCCGAACATCCGGGTTGCGGCATAGATCTCGGGCTCGGTCTCGGGGCGGAGCCGGATGACCTTCGCGTAGCAGCCGCCCTCGAAGTTGAACACGCCGCGGTCGCTCCAGCCGTGCTCGTCGTCCCCGATGAGCTGGCGGGAGGGGTCGGCGGAGAGGGTCGTCTTGCCGGTGCCCGAGAGGCCGAAGAACACGGCCGTGTCGCCGCTCGGGCCCACGTTGGCCGAGCAGTGCATGGTCATGACGCCCTGCTGCGGCAGCAGGTAGTTGAGCGCGCTGAAGATCGACTTCTTCATCTCGCCGGCGTAGCGGGTACCCCCGATGAGCACCAGCTTCTTGGCGAAGTTGAGGATGATGAAGGTGCTGCTGCGGGTCCCGTGGCGGGCGGGGTCGGCCTGGAAGTCGGGGGCGTGGAGCACGGTGAAGCCGGGCCGGAAATGAGCCAGCTCGGCCGGCAGCGCCCGGATGAACATGTTGCGCACGAACAGCGCGTGCCACGCGTTGGGCGTGATGAACCGCACCGGGAGGCGATAGGCCGGATCGGCGCCGCCGAACAGGTCCTGGACGTACACCTCGCGCGCGTCGAGGTACCCGCGCACATCCTCGTGCAGCCGGTCGAAGGCCGCGGGATCGAGCCGGGGGTTCTTTTCCCACCAGATGCGGTCGGCCGCACCCGGCTCTTCGATGAGGAACTTGTCCCTGGGCGAGCGGCCGGTGTGCGGGGTGGTCACGGCGGCGAACGCGCCGTAATCGGTCAAGTGCCCTTCGTTGCGGCTGAGTGCGTGTTCTAGGAGCGCGGGCGGGGTCAGATTGGCGTGGATGCGGATCGGAAAGAGGCCATGCTCGACGAGGGTAAGGCTCTCGCGAGGGACTGCGCTGGTCTCGGTGTTCATACGCTCCTGGGCGCGTAACGCGTGGCAAAGGACTCAGCCGCCGACCGGGCCGGCCACACAGCTAGGCCGGAATTATCGGCAAGTGCAGCGCCGGAGACAACTGGTGGCAGGGTAACCTGTTGCTGCGTGTACGGTTGATGGTTGGAGAGCGAATGCCGCCTTCGGGCGGCGCAGGGTCGGAGAGGCCTGCAGGCCGCTTGGGCTCGGGGGATTGCGCAAGGGTGGACGGGAGGGCCGTCATCGGCCGCCAGCCCTGTCGCTACGGTCCTACGGCCTCGACGTTGGGCGGCACGTGGTAGATCACTTCCGCCGTCGCCAGGTCCCGATCGCTGGGCGCCTCGACGCTCGGGTCCGAGAACATCAGGTCGGTGGCGACGCCCGAGTGCCGCCAGATACCCAGCGCGTGACCCAGCTCGTGCGTGGTGGTCAGCGCCAGGCACTCGGGAAGCCCCGGCGCATTGGGCTCGGACCTCGGATCGATGTACACCCGGACCGGCAGCCGGAGCTGGGTGTGATCGTCGCTGATGTCCAGGTCGGTGGCGCCGGCGCACTCGGGCGCCAGCATGCTATTGAGCCGGGTTCGCTGGAACCGATCGCCGGGTGCACGAACGGCCTGGCGCGCGAACTGGACGCCCGGCGCGGCGCCCGCCCGCACGATGACGTCCGCCGAGGCGGAGTCGGCGACCACGGTGGCGTCGAACTCGTGGTACAGGAAGGCGGTCCGCCACGCGGCGATGCCCTTGGGAACATTCTCGGGGAGGCTCGCCGCGTCCTCGACGTAGATCCGGACCGGAATACGGCTCGCGGGCCAGTGGAAGGTCAGGCTGTCCTCGCCCACGCCACTCGGCTTGGGCGCCACGAGGCGCCACTCGTAGAAATCATTGCGGATCGGAGTCGCGATGTCGCCGCACGCGGCGGCGGCCACCACCAGCGCGGCGGCGGTCCAGCGTACGGGGCGGCTCATCGGGTGACGCTCCGGCTGAGGCCGACGGAGAGGGAAATCCGGCTCACGCCCTGGGTCTGGGAGAAGCCGCGCCGCTCGAGCTCGTCGGTGGTGAAGCGGTGCCAGTCGTACCGAAGCGAGGTCAGGACATCCCATTTGGGCAACACCGGCCGCCGGTAGTCCAGGCCGGCGCCGGCGAGCAGGCGGAGCTTACCGCCCTCGCGGAAAATTCCATCCTGGTTCTTGGGCCAGTACTTGATCCCGCCGAGACCCGCGGTCCAGCGAAACTCCCGGTACAACGGGCCGTCGAGCTGCAACATGAGGGTAGCGGTGCGGATGGTGCCGAGATCGGTGTTGACGCCATTCTCGCTGCTGTGAAACTTGCCCGAGGCGAGCGTGCCCTCGAGTCCCACCCGATAGCCGCCCTCGCCGATGGGCAGCGCGGCGCCCAGGGCGATCATCGGTGCGATGGATTGCCGCACCGTGATCTCGTCCACGATGACGTCGCGAATCAGGTTGCTGGCGCCGACCGCGCCGAGCCGCGCGTAGTACGTCGTCTGGGCCGCGAGGCTCGGGATGCCGGCCGGAAGCAGCACGGCCAGCAGCAGGATTGGCTTTCGCATGGGGGGAAGATGTTGGCGGTCGTTCGCCCGGTCAACGCACGGGGCGCACGCGGGCGTAGGCGCGGAGACGTCGCATCATGCGACGGTCCTGGGTGAACTCGTCGTCGCCCTTGGGGGTCTCCAGAATCTTCGCGACGGCGGCGAAGCGGGGATCACGCATGATCCGCCGGAATGGCTCCGGCCCGAGGGAGCCCTCGCCGATGAGCTCGTGGCGGTCGCGGCGCGAATGAAACGGCGTCTTGGAATCGTTCAGGTGCAGCACCTCGAGGTGCTCGAGGCCGATGGTGTCGTCCCACCGGTGCCAGACCGCCTCGAAATCCCGCCGAAGATCATACCCGGCCGAATAGAGATGGCAGGTGTCGGCGCAGAACCGGACCCGACGCCGCACGCTCCCGCCGATCGCGCCGCGGAGCGCGGCCAGCTCCTCGAACGTGCTGCCCAGCGCGGTACCGGTGCCGGCGGTGGTCTCGAGCAGCACGCCGACCTTTCCGCCCACGGCCTCGAGACACCGAGTGTAGGACTCGGCGTTGCGCGCCAGGCCCGAGGCGCGATCGTCGATGAAATTCCCCGGGTGCGACACCACGTACCGGATGCCGAGCCGCTCGCAGCGGGTGAGCTCGGCGATGAACGAGTCCTCGGAGCGCCGGCGCAGCGCGGGATCGGGCGAGGCGAGGTTGATTAGGTAGGAGTCATGCGCCACTATTTGTGCAATGCCGCTCTGCGCGAGCGCGCGGCGGAAGGCGTCCGCGACCGCCGGCTCGACGACGGGCTCGCGCCACTGGTTGGGAGTCTTGGTAAAGACCTGAACAGCGGAGGCCCCGATGGCCATCCCACGGGCCGGCGCGCTCGGCACCCCACCCTGGGTCGACACGTGCGCCCCCAGCAGGTCGGACATCGGACGGTGAACCATTCCACCCTCGTGATCGCGTGACGCACGCCGGCGAGTCGCTGGCCCGGCTCCGCCTGCTGCTCACCGGCGATGCCGCGGCCCGGCCCGACGGCCTGGAGCGAGCCCTCACCCGGGCCGGGTTCTCGATCGGCGAGGCGCCCTCCGGTGCCGCCGAGCTTCCGCCCGACGCCATCCTCACCACCCTGCCCGACGCCAACTTCGACCGGCTGGCGGAGGTACTCACCGCCGCCGCCGCCGAGCCCCCCCGGGTCATCGTGTTCGGCACCGACGATCGCGACGGTCCGGCGGCCGCGCTCGCGCTGGGCGCGGCCGACGCGCTGGCGGCGCCGGTGCACCTGCCGGACCTCTGCGCCCGCCTGCTGGCCCGGATCCGCGAGCGCCAGGGACCGACCCGCACGCCGGTCGAAGCCCGCATCCGCGACAGCCTGCGCGAGCTGATGGAGCAGGCCCGCTCATCGCTCCAGCCGGAGGAGATCGTCCTCATGCTGGTGCGACGACTGGCGCGGGCGCTCAAGCTCACCTACTGCGCGTTCGTCGTGACCCAGCCGGGCGACGAGCGGGGACGGATCATCGCGGTCCAAGGCGACCCTCGGCCCGAGCGCTCCTACCTCGACCTGGCGCAGTATCCTGAGATCGAGGAAGCGGTCCGCAGCCGGCGTGCGCTCGCGGTGGCCGACACCCATTCGGGCAGCGGCGCACCCACCACCGTGGTGCCGGTGGTGCTGGACGACAGGGTGCGCGGCGTGCTGCTCCTGCGGGGACAAGATAGCGATCCCGTGCTGGCGGCGACGCAGCTCGCGATGGCCGCGAGCCTGGCGGAGGCCGCGGCCCGGGCGCTCGAGGCCGGCACGGAGCGCAACGGCGGTGCGCCGCCCACCGCCGGGCCCGAGCTCGAGCGGCGGCTGCTGGAGGAGCTCGAGCGGGCGCGGCGCTACTCGCTGAGCCTGAGCCTGGTGCTGCTCGACGTCGATCCCCCCGCCGGCACCGACCCCGCCGATCTGGATGCCCGCGACCGCCACGTACGCGAGACCAGCACCCAGATCCGCCGCGCGCTCCGGCTGCCGGACTTCGTCTCGGGCTATGGCGACGGCGCGTTCGCGATCGTGTTGCCCGAGACGGCCGCCGACGGCGCCCGCCGGTCGGTGCTGCGGCTGCGGGAGCGCCTGGTCAGCTCGAGTGCCGGGATCGCGGCGTATCCCCACCCCGCGGTCACGACGCCCGACGATCTCTTCGTGCTGGTGGAGGCCGCGCTCCGGCGTGGCCGGGCCCAGAGCGGCGAGCGGATCGGGGTGGCCGACTAGCGCGTTTCAGCGCTTGCGGAGCCACTCGGTCGGGTCGAGCGCCACCTGGTTGTCGCCCCGGATCTCGAAGTGGAGGTGCGGCCCGTAGTCGGAGTTCTCTCCCCCGACGCTGCCGATCAGCGCACCCTTGGTAATGGTCGCGCCCAGCTTGACGGCGGCGGTCTGCAGGTGCGAGTAGACCGAGTAGTAGCCGTTGCCGTGCTCCAGCACGACGGTAAGCCCGTAGGTGCCGAACTGCCCAACCAGCCGGACCTTGCCCGCCTCAACCGCATGCACCGCCGT
>DASSMN010000078.1:0-2042 GCA_035688885.1 Gemmatimonadales bacterium | reverse complement strand
CCGGAACCACCTGACGGGCGGCGGACCGAAAGCCGGCCGTTGCGCCCCCTGCTGCGGCCCGCGGCGCTGGACCGGTATGGGCACCGACCGGGATAAGGGTGCCCGGCGGCATTCGAAGCCGGACGATCCCGAACCGACGAGGGGCTTGCGCTGTAGCGTCAGGTTCCCACGGTGCCAATCTCCGAGGCGGCCAGTTCTGCCAACATCTTGGCGATGGGCGACAGCCGCATGGTCCCGAACGACCCCTCGGCCCGCTGGGCCTTGGCCAGCAGGGTGGCGCACGCCAGGTGGACCACCAGCACGGCCGACGCGTGGGCGCAGAACCGCCGGGCCCCCACCACGTTCCCGTCGTCCACCCCCCAGTACACCTTCAGCCGGTCGTTCACCCGCTCGACCGCCGTCCGCCCCTTGTACAACCGCTCGAACGAAGGCGTCGCCCGTGGGATCGACGGGAACCGCCGCAAGTCGATCTCCTGGTCCACCCGCACCGTCATCCCATACGCCTTCCCCGCGTTGCACCTGGCCGCGCTCCCGCAGGCGAAGCCCTCCACCCGGGCCGGGCACCGGTACTTCAACGTGCCGCGGCCCTTCTCGTAGCCCGCGTAGGTCATCGCCCGGCGGATCGGGACCGCTCCCGTTGTGTCGTAGCAGAACACCGTCCCGGCTTCGTCGTGGACGACGTGCAGCGGCACCCGACCGCCGATCACCTTCTCCCGTTCGCCCTCCTTCGGCCAGCACGCCCGGTTCTGGATCACCGGCCGGATGCCACGCTCGTGTAGGACCTCGTGCACCTTCCCGTCATCCGCCGCCTTGTCGTAAGCCAGAGTCCCGAGGCGGTCGTCGGGCAGATTGTGCTCGGCCTGCTCGACCAGCACCTCGATCCGCTCGTTGTCCCCGGCCTTGGTGTCGGTGATGTCGAAGGCGAGGACGACCTCGTGCCGCACGTCCACCAGCAGGTGCAGTTTGTAGCCGAACCACTCGACCACCTTCGTGACCCTCCCCTCATCATCGGTGTACTCCTTGCGGCCGCCGCTCGCCTGCGGCAGGCCGTCGGCCACCTCACCGGCCCGGCGGCTCTCGTCCGGGTCGAGTCGCCCGCGCAGCCCGGTGGAGTCGCCGGCCGTGTGCCGCCCCAGGTCGGGGACCGCGGCGCCGAGGCGTCGGACCATGTGGTCGAAGACCTCACGCATCAGGGCGAGGTGTGCGGGTTGCCCGAGGACGGCGAGGAAGCGGGTCATGTTCCAGCCGTTGGGAACGGCCTCCTCACCCTCGATGCCGATGAGCAGCCGCAGCGGGGCGTTGCGTTTGAGTTCTTCGAGACAGGCCTCGGTGGTGGTGTGCCGCAGGAGGATGGAGAGGAGCAGAACGCCCCAGAGGACGCGGACCGGGTACTTGTCGCAGCCGTTGTGTCGACGCGCCTGGAGGGCGGCGAGCAGGGGGCCCGTCGGGGATGGCTTCGAGGGCCTGCCGGATGGTGCCGAGGGTGGGGGAGGCCTGGAGTTCGTCCCAGGCGAACAGGGGCTTGGTGGCGTGGATGAGCACGGCGGGCTCCGGGGAATCATGTGCTTCCGAGGAGACGCGCAACGGTTCCCCGCGCAACGGTGGGCGTGGGGTAAAAATCGGGGAATGGAGCAAAAAGTCGTTCGGCCGACCGGAAACCGCCGCGCTTGGTGGGGTACCCCGTCTTGAACCCGGACTGTGCCGCTCGGTAATCCTCGCATGGATCGAAACGCGCAACGGCCTCACCCGGTGGGCCCGACGGTTGAAAGCCGCCGACGCCCCGGTTACGATACCCCGGTTCGTGCCCCCCTCTGTCAGCGCCCAGGCCCAGAGGAGTCCTCGTGTCCGATCCGTACGCGGAATGGCTCGACATCCCGGCCAATCTCCGCCCCCCGACCCACTACCAGCTCCTCGGGATCCCCCCGTCCGAACTGGACCCCCGCGCCATCGCCGCCGCGGCCGACCGTCGGCTCGCCCGGCTGCGCGAGCACGCGGCCGGCCCGCGCGGCGAGGAATGCCGCCGGATCGCCCGCGAGGTGGTC
>DASSMN010000088.1:0-2691 GCA_035688885.1 Gemmatimonadales bacterium | reverse complement strand
GCTGTCCTGGACCATCGGCGGCACCGTCATGTGGCTCAACGGTGAAGCCGGCCCCGACATCCTCCGCACCTACCGCTCGCGGGTTCGGTGACCGGACGGGGGGCTCAGCCGCCGTCCAGAGCGATCCGCACCCGCCGCGCCAGCTCCTCGGTCGCGAACGGCTTGCGCAGCAACCCCACCTCCCGACCGCGCACCCCGCGCTGCAGCACCTCGTCGTCGGTGTATCCCGATATATAGAGAATCTTGAGGTCGGGCCGGCGGTCGATCAGCGTCTCCGCCAGCTCGCGTCCGCTCATCTCCGGCATCACGATATCGGTCACCAGGAGATCGATCCGGTCGCCCTGTTCGCCCGCCAGCAGCAGCGCGTCGCGGCCGTGCCGGGCGGCCAGCACGGTGTATCCGTATTCGGTCAGCGTCTTGCGCAGCAGCTCCCGCACCCCCTCCTCGTCCTCCGCCACGAGCACCGTCTCGACGCCTCGGAGCGAGCGCTGCTCCGCCTCATCCAGCGACTCGGCGGCTTCGGACTCGAGCCGCGGCAGGTACACCTTGACTGTGGTGCCCACACCGGGCTCGCTGGCAACGCGCACCACGCCACCGAACTGGCGCACGATACCGAACACGATGGACCGCCCGAGGTCCCGCGTCTCGGCATCGAGGGCCTGGCCGGTGTCGCTCACCTCGAGCACCACGTAACGTCCCGGCCGCACCGGCCGGCCGCGGCTCATGCTGCTGATCCGCCGTTCACCGGTCTCGAGCGTCAGCCGCCCACCGGCCGGCATCGCGTCGCGGGCGGCCAACATCAGGTTTACGAGGATGTGCTCGAGCTGGGCGGGGTCGATCCGGACCTGACCCAGGGCCGGCGCCAGCCGGACCTCGAGCTGCACGTCGGCGCCGACCAGGCGGCGAGCCAGCGGCTCGAGACTCCGCAGGACGTCGTTCAGGTCGACCGCTCGCGGTGCCTCGCCGTGGTTTCGCCCGAACGCCAGCAGCTGCCGGGTCAGGAGCGCCCCGCGGTCCGCGGCCTGACAGATGCGCTGGACGTCGTGCCGGCGCCGGTCGTCGGGGACCATGTCCAGCAGCAGCATCTCCCCGAAGCCGCGGATGGTGGTGAGCACGTTGTTGAAGTCGTGGGCGACCGCGCCGGCGATCCGGCCGGAGGCCTCGGACCGCTGCGCCAGCCGGAGCTGGTCCTCGGACTCGTGCAGCGCGGCCCGGGTGCGGGTGCGATCGCTGATATCGGAGGCGAGCACCAACCGCGCGCGACGCCCGCCCATCTGAAACTCGTGGGACACCAGCTCCATCTCGATCACGGTTCCGTCCCGCCGCTGGTGGTGGGCCAGGGCGGCCTCGCCGCGCTGCGCAGCGCGCTCGGCGGTCACCGGCGTCGCCGGGGCAGCGTCCTCCGGGGCGAGCAGATCCATGATCGTCATGCCCAGAAATTCCTCCCGGGTCCATCCGTAGGTCTGGATGGTGGCCTGGTTGACCGCCAGAAACCCGAGCGTGTCGACATCGAAGATCCACATCGGCTGCGGGTGCGCATCGAAGACCAGGCCGGCCCGGCGCTCGGCGTCCTGGGCCTGGTCCCGGAGCCGGACGTTCTCGAGCGCGAGCCCCACCGCCTCGCCTATTTCTTCCGCGAGCATCACGTCGTCCGGGGCGAACCGGCGCCGGGTCTCGCCGATCATCCCCAGCGTCACCAGCGCCACGCGAGCCCCGCCGGCCTCGACCGGCAGCCGCAGCACGGCGGTGGTCGACAGCGCGCGATACAGCTTGGCCTTTTCGGGATCGTCGGTCCGCAGGGTGCGCTCGGAAATCTGGACTACCTGCGCGAGGGGGAGCTCCTCGAACGGCGGCCGCCGATCGCCGTACTCCGCCAGGGCACGGACCACGAGGTCCTTGGCGGCGTCGCGGTGGGCGCCGGCGACGTAGCTGAGCTCGGCGTCCCCGCTCCCGAGGTGGACCGTGCACCAGTCGGCCAGGGTCGGGACGATGAGGCGGGCGAAGTCGCGGAAGGTGGTGTCGAAGTCCCGCGGTGAGGTCAGGATCAGCGAGGCCTGCTCGAGCATGCCGAACCGCCGGGCCAGCGCCTCGGCGTCGGCCCGAGTGAGCTCGAGTGCCTCCGCGCCTCGGATCCGGGCGTGGAGCCGGGCCACCAGGATCGCGGCCAGCAGGGAGGCCGCGGCCACGGCCACCACGCCCGCCGCGTGCTCGCCGGTGTACCGGAGCGGCAGGCCGGGCTCGGACAGGTAGTGAAGGGCATAGAGCACCGTGATGGCCACGCTCACCAGGGCGGGCCGCAAGCCACCGGTGTAAGCCGCATAGACGATCGCGAGGAAGAGGATCGCGAACGGCGACGGCAGCATGATGTCGTGGCGTCGCAGCATGTCGAGCAGAACGACCGCGGCGACGCTCAAGAGCGGACCCCGGACCGAGGCGGCGATGGTGCCCCAGTCAATGGGTCTGGCGGCGCTCAGCAGCCGTCCGGTCAGGCCCGCATGAGGCCCGGTGCTCGAGGCGCTGCTCTCAGGCATGGCACGGTCCACGGCGGCGTCCGGGCTCGGGTGCGGTCGCAGGGAGACCGAAGCAAGGTCGAGGCCGGCGGGTGACAAGTCTGTGATGCGCCACACACCAGCCTTGCCGACCGCTGCAGGAGACGATATGCTATCCCGACCCTGCGACCAGTCGTTCCGT
>DASSMN010000354.1:0-8792 GCA_035688885.1 Gemmatimonadales bacterium | reverse complement strand
ACTCGCTGGGGCACGGCCTCGGCCTCGAGGTGCATGAAGCGCCGCGGCTCGCGCCCACGGCGGAGACGCCGCTGCCGCTGCACGCGGTGGTGACGGTCGAGCCGGGGATCTATCTTCCGGGCTGGGGTGGCGTCCGGCTGGAAGACGACGTGCACCTCGGGCCGGACGGGCCGGAGGTGCTGTCCGACGGCCGCACCGACCTGCTCGAGCTGGTGTAGCACCCATCGCCACATCCGACGAACCGCCGCTACCCTGGAGCATTCCGTGAGGAGGGGCAAGTGACCCGGGCCGACCGCCGCGCCGCGTTCGATATTCCCGTATGACTCCCCAGGATATGAAGCAGCTCGCCGAAGCGCTGCGAAAAGTACCGGGGATGAAGGCGATCGAGCTCCAGGACGTGCAGGGGCTCGCGCAGCTGCTGCGTGAGTCGCCGGAGATCGGATCGATCGAGGTCCGGGGCTTGTTCGGCACCAAGGTGGTGATCACGCGAACAGGCAACGGCGCGCCCACGGTGGTCGCCGCGCCGTCGTACGCGGCGCCCGCCGCCCATCCCGCGGCTCCCACCGCCGGGGCTCCGGCCGCGGAAGCCGAGCCGCGGGAATCACCCCGGGGGGGCGCGGGTCTCAAGGAGATCAAGTCGCCCATGGTCGGGACGTTCTACAAATCGCCCGAGCCGGGGGCGGATCCCTACGTGAAGGCCGGCACCCGCGTCTCGCCGGGGCAGACGGTGTGCATCATCGAGGCGATGAAGATCATGAACGAGATCGAGGCCGAGATTGCCGGCGTTGTCCGCGAGATCCTGGTGGACGACTCGCAGCCGGTGGAGTTCGGCCAGGTCCTCTTCCGGGTGGATCCCAATGGCTGACGCAGGACAGGCGACGGCGGCGGCCGCTCCCGCCTCGACCTTCAACTTCAAGCACACCATCGCCCAGATGGTGCAGCGGAACGCGTCCGACCTGCTGCTCAAGGTGGGTCGCCCGCCCACGGTCCGGGTGAACGGTGAGCTCCATGCGCTCGAGATGCAGCCGGTCAAGCCGGAAGACCTCAAGATGCTGGCGGAGCAGGTGATGACGCCCCGGCAGGTGAAGGAGTTCGCCGAGAAGAAGGAGGCGGATTTCGCCATCGGCGTGCCCGGGGTGGGACGGTTCCGCACCAACATCTACCAGCAGCGCGGCACCCTGGCCTTCGCCTTCCGTGCCATCCCGTACGAGGTCAAGACCATCGCGGAGCTGCACCTCCCCGCGGTACTGGAGGAGATCTCGCTCAAGCCGCGCGGGCTGGTGCTGGTCACCGGCATCACCGGGTCGGGGAAGTCCACGGCGCTGGCCGCGATGATCAATCACATCAACCAGAACCGGCGGGTCAACGTCATCACGATCGAGGATCCGATCGAGTTCCTGCATCGGGACGTGATGGCCAACATCTCGCAGCGCGAGGTCGGCAGCGACACGCTGTCGTTCGCCTCGGCGCTCCGCCACGTGCTGCGGCAGGACCCGGACGTGATCCTGGTCGGCGAGATCCGGGACATGGAGACGCTCGACACCGCCCTCAAGGCGGCGGACACCGGCCACCTGGTGTTCAGTACGCTGCACACCACCGACGCCACCCAGACGCTCAACCGCATCATCTCGTTCTACCCGCCGCACCAGCACCAGGAGGTCCGCATGGTACTGGCCACGGCGCTGCAGGCGGTGGTGTCGCTCCGGCTGGTGCCCCGGGCCGACGGCCGGGGCCGCGTCCCCGGGGCGGAGGTGCTGATCAACACCGCCGCCGTGGCCGACAACATCCGGGACATCGAGAAGGCGCTCAACATTCCCGACCTCATCGCCGAGGGCACGGTGTCGTACGGCATGCAGTCGTTCGACCAGTCGCTGATGAAGTGGTTCAAGGACGGGATGATCTCCTACGAGAGCGCACTGTTCTATTCGACCAATCCGAGCGAGTTCGCGCTCCGCGTGTCGGGAGTGGACTCGGCGTCCGACCGCAAGTTCACGGAGGTCACGGGCGACGCGTCCGCTTCGCGGGCGCTGGACCTGACGCCGTAATGGCCGGGTTCGGTCCCGGCGCTCAGGATTGCATCGCCGTGTCCCGATGCCCGAGGCGCGCCGATGTTTAAGAAAGTTCTCATCGCCAACCGCGGCGAAATCGCGCTTCGGGTCATTCGCGCCTGCCGCGAGCTCGGGCTCGAGACGGTGGCGGTGTACTCGGAGGCCGACCGCGAGTCGCTCCACGTCCGGTTCGCCGATGACGACGTCTGCATCGGCCCGCCGCCCAGCCGGAGCTCCTACCTCCGGATCCCCAACATCATCGCGGCGGCGGAGATCACCGGCGCCGACGCCATTCACCCGGGGTACGGATTCCTGGCGGAGAACGCGGAGTTCGCGGACACCTGCAAGGCGTCGAACATCACCTTCATCGGCCCCACCGGCGAGCAGATCCGCCAGATGGGCGACAAGGCCACGGCCCGCCGGCTGGCGGCTGAGGCGGGCGTGCCGACCGTGCCGGGCTCACCCGGCACCATCGACGACCCCGACGAGGCGCTCGCCTTCGCGGAATCGATCGGTTTCCCGGTCATCATCAAGGCGACGGCGGGGGGCGGGGGCAAGGGCATGCGGATCGCCCACGAGGCCGAGCAGTTCCCACAGCTCTTCGGGCTGGCCCAGAACGAGGCGCTGGCCGCGTTCAACAACGGCGCGGTGTACGTCGAGAAGTACCTCCAGCAGCCGCGCCACGTGGAGATCCAGGTCATGGGGGACACCCACGGCCGGGTGGTCCACCTCGGCGAGCGCGACTGCTCGGTCCAGCGGCGGCACCAGAAGCTGATCGAGGAGAGCCCCAGCCCCGCGCTCACGCCCGGGCTCCGCGAGCGCATGGGCAACGCCGCCGTGGCGCTGGCGTCGAACATCGGATATGTCGGCGCCGGCACGCTCGAATTTCTGCTCGACACCGACGGCTCGTTCTACTTCATGGAGATGAACACCCGCATCCAGGTGGAGCATCCGGTCACCGAGATGGTGACCAGCTTCGACCTGGTCAAGGAGCAGATCCGGGTCGCGGCGGGCGAGCCGGTCAGCTTCCAGGGTGACGGGCGGCGGCTCCGCGGCCACGCCATCGAGTGCCGCATCAACGCCGAGGATCCCTACCGAAACTTTCAGCCGTGCCCGGGGCTGATCACGGCGTACCATCCGCCGGGCGGCCCCGGAGTGCGGGTGGACACCCACGTGTATGCCGGTTACACGGTGCCGCCGTACTACGATTCGCTGCTCGCCAAGGTCATCGTGCACGGCAACGACCGCGACGAGGCGCTCACCAGGATGGGGCAGGCGCTGGACAGCTTCATCCTCGAGGGCGTCACCACCACCATTCCGTTCCTGGCGCGCGTCATCCGGCATCCGGATTTTGCCGCCGGCCGGGTGGACACCCGTTTCCTGGAGCGGGAGTCCCAGCTGCTGCGGGCCCCCGCATGAGGCTGGAGGTCGTGTTCTCGCCGGCCGGTCTCGGGCCCGCCGAGGTCCAGGGCCGGACCGCATTCGTGATCGACATCCTGCGGGCCACCACCTCGATCTGCGCGGCGCTCCACCACGGCGCCAAGGCGCTGATTCCGGTGGCCTCGACCGAGGAGGCGCTCCGTCTGGCGCAAACCATCGGCAGCACCGACGTGCTCCTCGCGGGCGAGCGGAACTGCGTCCGGATCCCGGGCTTTCAGCTCGGCAACAGTCCGCTGGAGATGACCGAGCTGGCGGTGCGGGGGAAGACGGTGGTCGTCACCACCACCAACGGGACCAAGGCGATGCTGGCCTGCCAGGGAGCGGCCGCGGTGTACGGCGCCTGCGCCGGGAA
This sequence comes from Gemmatimonadales bacterium, assembly GCA_035688885.1. Taxonomy (GTDB): domain Bacteria; phylum Gemmatimonadota; class Gemmatimonadetes; order Gemmatimonadales; family GWC2-71-9; genus CAVVWJ01. Next base: position 4,952 of record DASSMN010000354.1, on the reverse strand, counting down.
CCTGAGTGCCGCGGCCGAGAAGGCGCGCGAGGTGCTCGAGCAGGACGGCCAGGTGCTGATCGTGTGCGCGGGACGCGACGGCGGCTTCTCGCTGGACGACGCTTACTGCGCCGGGCGGCTTGCCGCCGCGGCGCTCGGCGACCACCGGTCGCGCCGGGGGCTCAACGACGCGGCCATTGCCAGCCTCGATCTGGTGCGCCGGTATGGCGAGGACTGGCACCGTCCCCTTCGCTACAGCCGGGCCGGACGCGAGCTCATCAAGCTGGGGTTCCGGGACGACGTGCTCGACGCCGCCCGGCTCGACGCGTACCCGGTCCTGGCGCACTTCCACGAACGTCGAGTCACCCTCGCATCTGTGCCGGTATGAGCTCCGATTCGCGCCGGCGGCTGGGCGCGATCACCGCCCTCGTCGTCGGTCTCTTCGTCGGCCTGACCCTCCTGCCGTTCCCGCTGACCGGTCCCATCGGCCACTCGCTCGGCAACACGCTGTGGGAGTGGCTCGGCGCGGGCGCCCTGGGCATTCCGCTGCTCGGGATCGGCCTCGCGCTGGCGGGGTTCGAGCGCCTGGGCACGCTCGACATGAAGCGGTCGGCGTTTCTCATCATCGGGCTCAGCGTGCTGCTGCCGTATCTGGCGGGCGTGCTGGGCCACGTCACCGTGTTCGACATCGACAGCGGCCGCTTCATCGGCAAGGTGGTCGGGGCGGTCCCGGGGTTCTTCGCCGTGGGGATTCCCAAGGGCATCGGCCCGGCGGGCGCCGTGCTGGCGGGGTTTCTGGCCTTGTCGGCCCTCACCCTCGCGACATTCGCCTGGCACCCGCTGCAGCGCCTCGAGCGCCAGCCCGAGGCCCCAGTGCCTGTCGGGGTCAAAAGCGAGGCGGCCAAGGCGGAGCCGCGCCGGAAGCCGGCCAAGGAGGCGAAGGAGACGCCGGAGCCGCTGCCCGAGCCGCCGGCATCCAAGGCACGGGACGAGCTCAGGCCCGCGCCCAAGACCGACGGCAAGACGATCAAGAGCAAGCTCGCGAAGAAGCTCGAGCCGCGGCGCGCGCCCGGCGACAAGGATCTGGGCCCGGTGTGGGACGTCGACCTGCTGGAGGCTCCGCGCACCCGCGGCATCGACGCGGGCGAAGGCGAGCTCGACGTGCTGCAGGAACGGCTGGAAGAGACGCTGGCCGAGTTCAAGGTCGAGGGCGACGTGGCGGGGCGGACCACCGGCCCGGTGGTCACCCAGTACGGCGTCCGACTGCGGCCCGGGGTCAAGATGAATCGCCTGGTCAACCTGGCGGACGACCTGGCGCTCAAGATGAGCGCCCGCTCGATCCGGGTGGCCCGAATTCCGGGGCGCGACATGGTCGGGGTGGAGGTGCCGAACCCGAAATCACGGGTGGTGGTGCTGCGCGAGCTGCTGGAGGATGACCAGTGGTCGAGTGAGGACCGGCTCCTGCCCGTCGCGCTGGGCCTCGACCTCGAGGGGCGGCCGGTGATCGCGGACCTGGCCAAGATGCCCCATCTGCTCATCGCGGGCGCCACCGGCACCGGTAAGTCGGTGGGGATCAATGCCATCATCACGTCGCTCATCTACCACTACCAGCACAAGGAGGACCTCCGCCTCCTGATGATCGATCCCAAGATGGTGGAGCTGTCGATGTACAAAGATCTTCCCCACCTGCGGCATCCGGTCGTCACCAACAACAAGGAGGCGGCGCGAGTCCTCAAGTGGGCGGTCGGCGAGATGGAGCGGCGGTATGCGCTGCTGGAGGCCAACGGCGCGCGCAACCTGCTCGAGTTCAACCGCAAGGTGGTGGAGAACAAGCCGCTCCGAAACCCGGCGGCCCGTCGGGCGACGCTGACGGACATCGCCAACGAGGCCCCCGATACGCCACCGCCGCCGCCGGAGGTCGAAGCCTACACCGAGGGCAAGCTGCCGCTCATCGTCGTGGTGGTGGACGAGCTGGCGGACCTCATGATGACGGTCCAGGCCGAAGTGGAGACGCCGCTCGCTCGACTGGCGCAGAAGGCGCGCGCCGTGGGTCTGCATCTCATCCTGGCCACCCAGCGCCCCTCGGTGAACGTCATCACCGGCCTCATCAAGGCCAACTTTCCGAGCCGGGTCGCGTTCCGGGTGGCCTCCAAGGTGGACAGCCGTACCATCCTGGACCAGAACGGCTCGGAGGCGCTGCTGGGCAAGGGTGACATGCTGTTCCTCGAGCCGGGCAAGAGCGAGCCGATGCGGCTCCAGGGCGCGTACATCTCCACCGAGGAAAGCGAGAAGATCCTGGAGCGCTATCGGCAGTGGAAGCGCGAGCGCGAGCAGCGCGGGCTGCAGGAGTCGGCCGAGACCAACATCCTCGACGAAGTACCCGACAGCGAGGGTGGCGAGGGCGGCGAGGCGGCGGCCGATGCCGGCGAGCGCGATCCGCAGTTCAAGGAGGCGGCGATCGCCTGCGTGCAAAACCAGGGCGGCTCGACATCGCTGCTGCAGCGGAAGCTGGGGATCGGGTACGGCCGCGCGGCGCGGATCATGGACCAGCTCGAAGAGGCCGGCATTCTGGGGCCGGCCAATGGCAGCAAGCCCCGCGACGTGCGGATCGGGATCGACCAGATCGACGAGTACTGCGGGTAGCACGCTCGTCGCGCGGGACCGGCGGTTGCGATTCCGGGCTCGTGGCGCCGTGCGAGCGGATCGAGGGGGCCGAGGCGGCTGGCCAGGCCCCACCAACCCCTAGCCGCCCCGGCCCCCTCGATCCGTTCGCACCGAGCATCACCTTGAAGTCGGCAATTGCCTGGGTTGCAACCTCCCCGGCGCTGTCTGGCCTCCTTCGCCACTCGATGCGACTTGCCGTCTCACCGCCTTCCTTTCCGGAGATTCCCGCGATGCTCCGACTCCGCTCGCTCATCCCGGTCGCAGGAATGCTGGCGCTTGCCGTCGCGTGCGGCGCCGCGCAGGCGCAGGTCCAGGTGCAGCCGCGCCGACGGCTCGAAGTACCGACACCCGGGCCGGCTGCCGGTGTCGAGCGCCTGATCGGTGCGCTCCTGGGCGACACGCCGCTGGTGAGCGATCTCGAGACGCTCACCGACGAAATCGGGGGGCGGGCGACGGGATCGCCGGCCAACCTCCGCGCATCGGAGTGGGCACTGGCGCGGTTTCGGGAGGCGGGTGTGGCGGCTCGGCGGGAGGCGTTCACGATGCCCGGGCTCTGGCTCGAGCGATCGGCCACGGCCACTGTGCGCGGGGCGGGCATCGAGTTCCGGCCGCGGATTGCCGCGCTGCCGTTCTCGACCGGCACGGGGCTGGCGGGCGTCACGCTGCCGCTGGTAGACGCCGGCCGGGGGGCGGACTCGGACTTCACCCGGCTCGGCGGAGCGGCTCGCGGCGCGTTCGTGCTGATCGAGACCGATGAGCTGAAAGATCTCGACGGACTGTTCCGGGAATACGACGAGGCGGTGGGGATCGAGCGGCGGGCCTTTCAGGCCGGGGCCGGCGGCCTGGTGTACATGTCCTCGCGACCCAACGATCTGCTTGCCCGGCACAACGCCTCGACCGGCCTCAAGACCGCCCACCCGATGCTCATGATGGAGCGCGATGCCGCCGCGAGGGCGCTGCGGCTGCTCCGGGCCGGGAAGCGGCTGTCCCTCACGGCCGTGCTCGATCTGCAGACGGGCCCGGCCTACCAGAGCTTCAACGTGATCGGCGAGATCCGGGGGCGGTCCAAGGCCGAGGAGATCGTGCTGATCGGCGCGCACCTCGATTCCTGGGACCTGGGGACCGGCGCGCTCGACAACGGCGCCAATGCGATGATGGTGCTCGACATCGCCCGGCAGATCCAGCGGCTGGGCCTGGTGCCGGAGCGCACCATCCGGTTCGCGCTCTGGAGTGGAGAGGAGCAGGGGTTGCTCGGTTCGTTCGGCTACACGGTATCCCACCGTGACGAGCTCGACCACACGGTGATGGCCTCGGCGTACGACATCGGCACCGGACGGATCACCGGATACTTCACCGGCGGCCGCGCCGACCTGGTGGCCGTGCTGAACCGGGCTCTCGAACCAGTCGCGGGTCTGGGTCCGTTGACGTCCGTCAACGCGCCAATCGTGGGGACCGACAACTACGATTTCATGATGCAGGGGATCGCCAACCTGGTGGCCAACCAGGAGTCCGCCAACTACGGGCCCAACTACCACGCGCGCTCGGACGAGTTCGGCCGAGCCGACCTCCGCCAGCTCCGTCTCAACGCGGCGATCGCTGCCGCCGTGACCTGGGGCGTTGCCACGACCGACGCGGCCCTGCCACGCTGGACCGGGAGGCAGGTGGATTCGCTGGTCCGCCACACGGACCTCTCCAACCAGATGAAGTCCTTCGGCGTGTGGGACGAGTGGATGGCGGGCACGCGCGGACTCCGGCCGTAATCGCTCGGCGCCGGGAAAACCACACGCCTGGCCTGCTCCACCCGCACAGTGAGCGCGCATCTTCGCGTTTCTCGGGAGGTGCCGCGGTGTGCACCGGGATTTCAGCCCGCCCACCCCTGCCGAGGTTCGAGCGGGTCGGAAGCTTCGTCCGGGTCACCGTGTAGCTCCCGGCATCGAACGACTGGACCTGGGCGCGTCGCTCGTGGCGGGCCGGCACCACTGCACCGCCGCCGATCCTCTCGGATCGGCGGCGGTTTTCGCGTGAGCAGCACGGCGCTTTGCTGCTCCCGCACCCGCCGGAATGGTGCCCTGACCGGGCGGACAGGCTGATAGAGTTGCCCCATGCGAACCCCGCGCCCTATGGTGCCTGTCGAGCAATGGAAGGACCGGCGACAGCGCCGAGGCTGGTGGGGCGAGCGAGTCGCCATGGCCTACCTCGGCCGGCGTGGCTGGACGGTCGAAGCCCACCGCTTCCGTCTGGGTCATCAGGAGCTGGACCTGGTGGTGCGCCGGGGGGCGCTGGTGGCGTTCGTCGAGGTGAAAACGCGG
>DASSMN010000637.1:0-2210 GCA_035688885.1 Gemmatimonadales bacterium | reverse complement strand
GACGAGCGCGTCATGGCCGTCTCCTATCTGCGGAAGGCGCCGAGCACGCCGCGCGGCGCGAAGAGGATGACCCCGATGTAGACGGAGCCGAGGATCAGCAGCCAGCGCTTGGTGTACACGCTCACGAAGTTCTTGAGAAAGACGATGATCGCGGCGCCGAGGGCCGGCCCCACCAGCGTGCCGGGACCCCCGAGGGCCACCATCAGGAGCGTCTCCACCGAGGTGACGAGCTGCACGTCGTTGGGGCTGACGAAGCCGTTGTAGTAGGCCCAGAGCGTGCCGCCGAAGCCCGCGAACACGCCCGAGATGACGAAGGCCACGTACTTGTGCAGCCACACGTTGTAGCCGAGCGCCTGCATGCGGGTCTCGCTGCCGCGGATGCCGCGCAGGCCCAGGCCGAAGGGCGAGATGACCAGCAGGCCCATCAGGGCCCACGCCAGCGCGGCCGACACCAGGCAGAAGTAGAAGAAGGGCACCGGCCCGCTCAGCTCGAGCGGCCCGAGCGACGGCCGCGGCACGCCCGCGATGCCGTTGTCGCCCTTGGTGAGCGAGACCCAGCGGAACGCGAGCCCCCAGATCACCATGCCGAGGGCGAGCGTGATCATCAGGAAGTAGGTGCCGGTGGCGCGGATGGCGAGGAGGCCGAAGACGGCGGCGGTGGCCGCGGCCAGCAGCACGCCCACCACCAGGCACGCCACGAGCCCGGCCTGCCGCTCGGTGGTCATGATCGCGACCGCGTAGGCGCCGACGCCGAAGTAGGCCGCGTGGCCGAGCGAGGAGAGGCCGGTGTAGCCCAGCATCACGTCGAGGCTCATGGCCAGGATGCCCACGATGAGTGCCTGGGTGAGCAGGGTCAGCGGATAGGCCGGCAGCAGCGGCGCCACCACGGCCAGGACCACGACCGCGGCCGCGGCGAGCAGCGCGCGGCGCCCGATCATGAGCGGCCGAAGAGGCCCGTCGGTCGGATGGCGAGGATCAGCGCCATGGGCGCGAAGAGCGTGAAGTAGGAGAGCTCGGGGAAGAGCGCCTTGCCGAAGTTGTCGAGGAGGCCCACCAGCAGGCTGCCCGCGACCGCGCCGGGCAGGCTGCCGAGCCCGCCCACGATGACCACCACGAATGCGTAGGGCAGCACCTCGAAGTCCGCCCCCGGGTACACGCCGAGGAAGCCGCCGCCGATCACCCCGCCCAGCGCGGCCAGCGCGGCGCCGAGCGCGAACACGGCCAGCGACACGCGCGGCACGTTGATGCCCACGCCCTGGGCCATCTCGGCGTCGTCCACCGCGGCGCGGATCATCGCGCCCACCCGGGTGCGGTCGAGCACGAGCCAGAGGGCCAGGCCCACCACGATGGCCACGCCCACGATGAAGATGCGGTAGATCGGGAACACCGCCCCGCCCAGCCGCACCGTCCCGGTCAGCAGGGCCGGGATCGGCACCGTGTAGGGGTCTCCGCCCCAGATGAGCAGCGCCAGGTCCTGGAAGATGAGCGCGAAGCCGATCGTCATGAGCACCTGCCCCAGCACCTCACCGCGGAGCCGGCGCAGGAACAGCCGCTCCATACCGATGCCCACGAGCCCGATGGCCACCGCGGAGGCCAGGCACGCCACCGTGAACGACCGCGTGCGCAGCGCCACCGTGAGGCCCACGTAGCCGCCCAGCATGAAGTAGGAGCCGTGCGCGAGATTGACGACGCGCATGACGCCGAAGATGAGGGAGAGGCCGCTCGCGAGCAGGAACAGGAGCGCCCCGTAGGAGATGCCGTTGAACGACTGCGCGATCCAGAACTCGGTGCTCACGCCCCGAGCCCGGTTCTCAGCGGAGGCGCAGCAGCCGGGCGGCGTTCTCGCGCACGACCTTGGCCTGGTCGGCCCGCGAGAGCTTGACCGCTTTGTCGCGGATGACGTCGACGGGCTTCTCGTAGCCCATGTCGAAGCAGAAGTCGGTGCCGAGCATCACCCGGTCCGCGCCCACCGTGGCGATGAGGTAGCGGAGCGCCCCCGCGTCGTGGCTGATCGTGTCGTAGGTGAAGCGGCGCAGGTAGGCCTTCACCGGCTTCTTCGCCGCCTTGTTGGCCTCCGGCCGCACCTTCTGCCCGCGCTGCAGCCGCCCCCACACCAGGGGGAAGGTGCCCCCCGCGTGCGGCAGGATGACCTGCAGCTTGGGCAGCCGGTCCAGCACCCCTCCGAAGATGAGGTGCGCCGCCGCGATGCC
>DASSMN010000626.1:0-2423 GCA_035688885.1 Gemmatimonadales bacterium | reverse complement strand
TGGCCGCACGGTGCTCGCCGCCTGCGACGACCTGGCCCGGGCTCGCGGGCTGGACGCGGTCGTGCACCATGGGCATTCGTGTCTGGATCTGGCCACGCTGCGGGCCGGGCTGGATACGCTGCCCGAAGGATTTCTCCAGGGTGCCGGGGTGCAACGGGGAGAGCTCGAAGCACTGCGGCATGCGACCGCTGGCGTGCATTAGCCAAGCGTCTCGGCACGATCGAGCTTGCGTCGCCCGGTCAAGCACGAGGGGGCATGCGTTGCCGCATGCCCCCTCGGCTACTCATTTGCGTGGTGCCACGGCCGCTGACTCGGCCTTACGATCCCCCGCTTCCCGCTCCGCACCCGATCGGGTCCGTCGGCACCTGCGCCAGCGCGATGGTCCACCGGTGCGTCCGTTCGCGCTCCCGCCGCCAGTGCTGGTTCAGCCTCCACGCCGCGGTGCACGCATCCGCGCCCTCCAGTCGGGGAATGCCGCGCGACAGCGCCGGCAGCGCGTCGGCGCTGAGCCGCTCGGCGTAGGCGACGTCGAACGGACGGCCTGCGAGAGCTCGATCGAGGTTCACCCGGGCAATGATCCCGTCCGGGTTGGCCAGGTTGAGGCCCGCCAGCACCAGCCATCCCGCCAGCAATGCCCCGGTGCCGAACCGCTCACGCCGGCCTCTGAGCACCGTCGCGGCGAACCAGCCGAACACCAGCACCAGCCACCCCATGAAGGCCGTGGTGTAGAACCGCTGCTCGGTGAGCCCGAACTGCACGGTGTAGAGGCGCATCCGGTAGAGCGCCGACGCCAGCATGACATCGAGCAGCACCAGCATCACCAGCGCCAGCGCCCGGAAGACATGGGCCCGGCGACGCTCGCGCTGGTCGAGCGCCCAGTCGGCGCCGAGAAGCAGCGGCAGTGACAGCGCGCCCACCGTCACCAGCTCGAAGAAGCCGCGCCTGGCGTACTCGGCGTAGCTCATGCCCGTGATGGCCTGCACCTGGTCGTTCCCGCCGAAGAGATAGCGGAACTGCACGGCGACGAAGGCGAGAAACAGGAGATCGACCACGGCCAGCATCACGCCCACCTCGAGCAGGCCGAGCGCGCCCCGGTGTCCCGGCGCCACCGCGATGCCGTCGGAACGGCACAGCACGCGAAGCAACCCCGCCACGAGCCAGGCGCAGAGGAACACGCGCCCGACATGGGTGGCCAGGGCGTCAAGATCCACATCGAGGGTCTGGACCATCAGGCGGTTGAACACCGGGTCGGCCGCCATGAGGAGGCTGCCGAAAAGCAGCGCCACGGGGATCGCGGCCGCGACCCCCACCGCGGCCCCACCGGCGTGGCGCATGCGTCCGCTGGTGGAAAGGGTCCGCCAGTCGACATCGGCCAGAATCACCTGCGGGGCGCCGGCGGCGGCGCTCCCCGCGAGCTGGAGCGCGCCCTGTATATAGTCGCCCAGTCCGGCGCGGCGGCGTCCCACCGCGCGCAGCCGTGGCGAGGCCAGCGCGGCTACGCTACCGATCCCCAGCAGGTTGAGCGCGAACAGCGAGGGTGAGTCGCGCCAGACGAGCGCCAGGCCGAGCAGTGCCAGCGGCGCGCCGAGGGGGGCGAACTTGCCGGGAAGGCGTACCACGCCCGTCTGCCTCAGCGCGAGCACCACCAGCACGAAGGCGCCCAGCCCGAGGGCGAAATTGAGCCGGTCGGGCACGGTCTGAAGAAGCACGTCGGCCGCGATGCCCAGCGTGAGTGCCGCCCAGAGAATGGCGAGGCCCTGCCGGGTACGGTCGCTCATGGCTCAGCCGGCGGCCGCGTCGGGCAGGCCGCCGAAACGGCGCTCGCGCGCGGCGAAGTCGCGCACCGCTTGCCCCAGGGCCTCGGGGCCGAACTCCGGCCACATGAGCGAGGTGAAATGCAGCTCCGCGTAGGCGGCCTCCCAGAGGAGGAAATCGCTCAGCCGGTGCTCGCCGCCGGTCCGGATGAGCAGGTCGACCTCGGGCACGGGTTGGCCGTGATCCACGATGGCGAGCAGCCGTCCGAACGACTCGCGCGAAGGCACCGTCTCGGGGCGGAGGCACTGCGCGGCCCGCAGGATCGCGTCGCGCGACGAGTAGTCCAGTGCGATCCGCAGGTGCAGGCGGGTCCCGGCCGCGGTGGCGCGCTGGGCCTCTTCCATGGCCTGCCGGAGCGACGGGCTGATCCGGTCCCGCCGGCCGATCACCTCGAGCCGCACGCCGTTCGCCACGCAGCGAGGCGTCTCCACCCGCAGGTATTCACGGAACAGCCGCATGAGCCAGCTGACCTCCGCCTTGGGACGCCGCCAGTTGTCGGCGGAGAAGGCGTACAGCGTCAGGACGCCGATGCCGGCGTCGGGCGCCGCCTCGACGATGCGCCGCACCATCGCCGCGCCCGCGCGGTGGCCGGCCGAGCGCGACCTGCC
>DASSMN010000148.1:0-4845 GCA_035688885.1 Gemmatimonadales bacterium | reverse complement strand
CCTCGAACTTGGGCAGCTGGCTCGTGCCCAGGAGGGAGGCGCGGTTCACCACGTACGGCGGCGCGACTTCCTCGTAGCCGTGCTCCCGGGTATGCAGATCCAGCATAAAGGCCGAGAGCGCGCGGATGAGCCGTGCGCCGACGCCTCGCAGCAGCGGGAACCCGCTGCCCGTGATCTTGGCGCCCGTCGGGAGATCGAGGATCCCCAGTGCGGCACCGAGCTCCCAGTGCGGCCGGGGCGTGAAGTCGAATCGCGGCGCCTCGCCCCAGGTGCGGACCACGCGGTTGGCGGCGGCGTCGCCGTCGGGCACGTCCGCGGCCGGGAAGTTGGGCAGCGCCATCGCGCGCTGCTCGAGCGCGGTCTCGATGTCGCGGAGCCGGGCGTCCAGCGCCTTCACCTCCTCGCCCGAGGCCTTGAGCCGGGCCATCAGCTCGTCGGCCGGGTCCTTGGCGCGCTTCCGACGGGCCACCTCCTCGGTGGCTGCGTTCCGCTCCGCCTTGAGCGACTCCGACCGCACCAGCAGCTCGCGCCGCTGGCGGTCCAGCTCCAGGATCGCGTCGAGCAGCGGGCCCACGGAGGGGTCGAGACGGCGGAGCAGCGAGGCACGGCTCCCGTCGGGATCCTGGCGCAGACGCTTGAGGTCGATCACGACCCGCTCAGTTTTTGGGGAGGCCGACGTTCAGGTCGCGGAAGCCGCAGTTCAAGTCGGTCAGGACCTTGAAGGTCACGGTGCTGTCCTGGAAGCTGAGGATCTCGAGCTTGCCGTAGAGCGGGACGCCGAGGCTCACGCACACCACCCGCGACCGCACCAGGTAGACCTCGCCCACCTGGATGGGCACGGCGGAATCGGCCGTGTAGCCGTTGCTGGCCGCCCGGATGATCTCGTCGAACGTCTTGGTCTGGCGCTGCAGGCCGGGATCAGCCGAGGTGCCGGAGCCCACCAGCACCGCGCGCGGCAGAAACACGCGCTGGTACGTGCCGTCGCTCAGCTTGCGCACGTTGTACGCGAACTCGAAATTCGCGCCGGTGGTCGGGTCGTCGGTGCGCACCGCGCCCACGCTGATGTTGTAGCCGCTGGCGACCGAGATCGGCGTGCCTTCGAGCGACCCCAGCGTCACCGTGTCGATGGCGTTCGCGACCGATGGCGTACCCAGCAGGTCGTTGCTGCAGGCGATGGCGAGCGCCAGGGCGGACAGGGCGGCAAGACTCAGGAATCGGTGCATGGAGGGGGAAGGTTAAGGCCCGCGCGAAGAGGGGTCAACTACCACTCATTTCTTGACTTCGACCGGGACGTTCCCTACGTTGCGACGCGTTTCCCGCTGCCCCGGAGTCGATCCCGTGATGCCATTGGGAGAGGTCGTCAGCAGCCTCGCCGCGCGCGATGGCGTCGAGGCTGTCCTGCTGTTGAGCGGCGATGGTCTGCCGATCCAGCATGCCGCGCGCACCGGCTTCGATTCGGAGGCGGTCGCGGCGCTTGCGGCGACACTGGCGCAGCACGCGGCCCGACTGGGCCAGGGCGCCGGCCGGGGCCACCTCGCTACCGGGGTGCTCGAGTTCGACGGCGGGCTCCTCATCCTGGCTCGCGCCGGAGCGGCCGACTGGCTCGCCGTCCTGGCCGACCCCGAGGCCGACGTGGGTCCCCTGCTCTACGACCTGCGCCAGCATCGCTCGGCGCTGGCGCCCCTGCTCTGATGCGGTGGGCCGTGCTGCTCGCCGGGGGCTCGGGTACCCGATTCTGGCCGCTCAGCACGCCGCAGACTCCCAAACAACTCCTTCCGCTGTCCGGCGCCGGGTCCACGGCCGAGGAGGCGGTCGAGCGCCTCACCGGTCTCGTGCCGCGGGAGCGCGTGCTGGTCGTCGCGGGCGAGGCGCTGGCGACACCGCTTCGCAACCTGCTCAAGCTGCCGGCCGAGAATTTTCTGGTCGAGCCGCGGGCGGCGTCCACCGGCCCGGCGCTCATCTGGGCCACCTGGGAGGCCCAGCGGCGGGATCCCGAGGCCGAGGTGCTCTCCCTCCACGCCGACTGGGTGGTGGGCGACGCCGCGGCCTTTCGCCGTACCGGCGACCTCGCCCTCTCGACCGCCCGGGCGCACGACCGTCTGGTGACGGTCGGTGTGGTGCCGTCCCGGCCGGAGACCGGTTACGGCTACATCGTGCCCGGCGCGCCGCTCGATGATGCCTCGCGCACCGTGGCCCGGTTCTCCGAGAAGCCCGATGCGGCCACCGCGCTCGACCTGATGGCGGCCGGCGCGTTGTGGAACAGCGGGCTGTTCGCCTGGACGGCCAAGCGTCTGCTGGCGGAAACGATCCGCCACACGCCCGAGGTCGCGACCGCGCTGCCTCGACTGGAGGTCGGTGACGTCCCGGGATTCTTCCGGGCGGTGACGCCGATCTCGATCGACGTCGGCCTGCTGGAACGCAGCGCCGCGGTGGCGGTGGTGAGCGGCTCGTTCGCCTGGGATGACGTGGGCACCTGGCAGGCCCTCGCGCGAGTGCGTCCCAAGGACCCAGGGGGCAACGTGCTGGTCGGACCGGGTGTGCTCCACGAATCGCACGACTGCATCGTGTGGTCGGATCGAGATCCGATCGTGCTCGCCTGGGTCAAGGACCTGGTCGTGGTCCAGGCCAACGGCCGAATTCTGGTCATGCCCACCGAGCGCGCGGCCGAGATGAAGCAGGTGCTCGACGCCCTGCCGCCCGACGTTCGCGACATCCGGCCATGACCAGCCTCTACCTGCTCGAGCCCGACGCTCCCGGTGCCGAGTGGGCGCCGTTCGCGGGGGTGCGGCCGATCGCCGAGCTGCGGGCCGGGGCGTGGCGTATCCGGGAGCGGTGGGAAGCGGCCTGCCAGGCCGACGCGGCGGCGATTCTCGGCCGTCACGTCGAGCAGTTTCACGAGGGCGACGAGCCGCCGATCCGGTCGCCTGGCCCGCTCGAGGGTCCCGCCGTGATCGCGGCGGCGTGGTTCGCGCCCACCGGCGACCGCCTTTCCGGCCTCGACGCGCCGGGGTCGGTGCGCCGGCTCCGGCACGGCGGCCACACCGTCGGCTGGATCGTGCCGCGCGGCGAGCGCTGGGAAGGTCCCCACGAGCGCGGCGACGGCCGCGAGGTGGCGGGTCTGCTGCTCCGAGGCGCGTTCGACCTGGTCACGGCGCTCGATCGCTTCCTGGGCGAAGACTGCGCCGATCTCCGCGCGGCGCCGAGCACGGGCGTGCCCGAAGGGAGCATCGTGCTGGGCGATCCGGCGAACATCGTCGTGATGGGCGCTGCGGTGGAACCGGGCGTGGTGTTCGATGTCCGCCATGGCGCCGTCGTGCTGGAGCCGGGCGTGGAGGTTCGCCACGGAACTCGGCTCGAGGGCCCGGTCTTCGCGGGCGCCGGCTCCAAGCTGCTGGGCGGGTTCGTTCGGGCCTCGGCCTTCGGTCCCGAGTGCCGGGTGCATGGCGAGATCGCGGCCACGATCTTCCTCGGCTACGCCAACAAGAGCCACGACGGTTTCGTGGGCCACAGCGTCGTGGGGCATTGGGTCAACCTGGGCGCGTTGACCACCACATCGAATCTGAAGAACACCTACGGTCCGGTTCGTCTGGACGTGGCCGGTCGGCGGATCGAGACCGAGCGGCAGAACCTGGGCACGCTGTTCGGCGATCACGCCAAGACCGCCATCGGCACCATGCTCGCCACGGGCACGGTCATCGGCGCCGGCGCGAACGTGTTCGGCGCATCGGCGCCGCCCAAATACGTTCCGCCGTTCGCCTGGGGTGGCGACGGCACGGCGCGTGTCAGCGCCGACGGATTCCTGACCGTCGCCGAGCGAGTCATGCTGCGTCGCAACGTGAGCCTGACGCCGGAGCGGCGGCGCTCGCTGGAGGCGACCTTTCGGCGAGGAACGGGCGGATGATGCGGCTGTTCGTGCTGGGATCGGGCTCGAGGGGGAACTGCTTTGCCGTGGAGGCCGACGGCGTCGCCCTGCTGCTCGATGCGGGGTTCAGCGCCCGCGAGATCGAGCGCCGCGCGGAGACGGCCGGCCTCGACCTGGGCCGAGTGGCCGGAATCGCCATCACCCATGAGCACGGCGACCACGCCTCGGGTGCGCCCAGGCTGGCGCGACGGCTCGGCGTGCCGGTGCTCACGGCGCCAGGCACCTGGGATCGCCTCGCCCCCCGCATGCACCAGGCTACCCATCGCGGCATTGGGCTCCAGGCGATCGTCGAGCTCGGCCCATTCCGGCTCCGCGCCTGCCCCACCAGCCACGACGCGGCCGAGCCGCTGGCGCTGGCGGTGCGGGTGGCCGACGGCACCGGCGTCGGAGTCGCGTACGATCTGGGCCGTCCAACCACCGCGGTGCGCTACCTGCTCCGGGACCTCACGGCCCTCGTGCTCGAGGCCAACCACGATGAGGTCGCGCTCCGGACCAGCGGGTACCCGCCGGTGGTACAGCGGCGCATCGCGGGGTCGGGGGGCCACCTGTCGAACCGCGCGGCCGCGGAGCTCCTGGCCGAGCTGCACCACCCGGGATTGTCGGTGGTGGTGCTGGCGCACCTGAGCCACCGATGCAATACGGCCGCCGATGCCAGAGCGGCAGTGGGGCCGACGCTCCGGCAGGCCGGCTTCGCCGGGGCGCTGCACGTCGCCGAGCAGGACGCCCCGCTCCCACCGATCGAGGTCGCGCCGCCGGTGCGGGAGCAGCTGCGGCTGGCGCTGTGACGGACGAGCAGGCGATAGGACGATACGACGGGTGCTCCTCGGGGCCGTCATCCCGAGCGCAACGAGGGATCTTCTCACCCGCGGCGTGATGCCGGGAGAAGATCCCTCGCTGCGCTCGGGATGACAGCGCGCTGTCCG
>DASSMN010000322.1:0-2952 GCA_035688885.1 Gemmatimonadales bacterium | reverse complement strand
GGCCCGGGCCAGATCCAGGGCCAAAATTCCCCCCGCGGCCGCGGTGCCGGCGGGAACCCACAAGCTCCACGCTCCCTCGACGGTCGGCTGCACGTTGCCGCTGCACAGGGCGTACGCCACGCCGACCGCGTCGAGCATCTCGCGCTCGGAGAGGCCGAGCAGCTTGGCGCCCATCGCGGCCACGCTGAGCGGGGCCATCGTCTCGGCCATCCAGCCGATCGCCTTGGCCTTGCCGGCTCCCATCCGCAGCCGACAGAGCATGTCGACGCCGAGCGCCACCGCCAGCACCACGTCCTTCCCGCTCACCGGCGAGGCCGAATGCTCCGCGAGCGCGAAGGCGGCCGGCACGACGCACACGCCGACGTGTCCGCCGCCGACCTCGTGGGTCCCGTCCAGCTCGCGGCACCTCGCCATGATGCCGTTCGCAAGGACCGCCAGCGGCGGAGCGACCTTCCCTCCGTGGACCACCACCGTGCTGCCGGTACCGCCTCCATACCCCTTCGCGATCTGCGCGATGCTCCTGCCCGCCTCACTCGCGCTGCCGGCGAGCGCGGCGCCCATGGTATCGAGGATGGTCATCTTGACCGTCTCGACCACCTTGGCGGACAGGTCCTCGTAGCGTGCCCGCCCGAAATGTCTGACGAACGTGTGGATCGGGTCCATCAGGTGGCCTCCCGTCCCGCCGCGCAGACTCGCCATCTCACTTCGTGTCGTGCCAGGCGTCATCTTGAGCCCTCGTATCCTTCAGCTGGCACCGGATGAGCGATCGGGCACCGAGTCCCAGCAACCGCGAGCCCGGCGCCGCCTTGGAGCCCGAGACCGAGGAGCCGAAAGCCGAGCCCTCCACGAACGCATGTTACACCGATAAGGCGCGGGGCCCGGTGATGGCCCGATCGCCGGACACACTACGAGGACCCCGTGGAAGCTGGTCGCTGCCGTATGGCGACCACATCGACTAGATCATGCCGAAATGGCGCAACGCCTCTTCGATCGCCTCCCGCTTTTCGGGTGGGCACGGTTCGACGTTGCGATCCCGACCGGCCCGTTTAGCCGCTCGCAGCGTCGGTATACCGTGAACCTCCTTGACATGAGCGATCCAACCCACCTTCGGGACAAAGCCCTGGTGCCTCTGCACGAACTTCTTGATCTCGCCGTCCGTGGCCATCTCGTACCCTCTCTGCTCGAATCGCTCTGCGGGCCAATCACCCGACCGCGTTCGGGCGCCCCATCCGGCGCAGCCACCGGAAGTGCGATGCCATACCCGCCCGGAACGACCTGTGCTCGACGTACTTGATGCCGAACTCTCGACAGGTCTCTTCGACCAGTCGCGAGATCGCCGGGTAATTGACGTGACTGATCCGCGGGAGCAGGTGATGCTCGATCTGAAAGTTCAGGCCCCCGACGAGCCACGCGACGACTCGACTGCACCGGGCGAAGTCCACGGTGGTGTCCGCCTGATGGATTGCCCACGCACGCTCGATGCGCCCCGTGTCCTCCCGGGGCAACGGAAACTCCGCTTCCTCCACGCAGTGTGCCGCCTGGAACACCACGCTCAGCACCATACCGGCTATCAGTCCCGCGACCACATAGTAGAACAGGACGGCCCTCGCCGAGTGGAACATCAGCGGGATCCCGAAGGCCAGGGTGAGGAAGATCGCCTTCCCGGCGCCGAAGATCACCAGCTCCCAGCCCTTGGGGCGGGGGAACGGCTGGTTGCTGATCCGCCCGCTGATCAGCTTTCGAAAATCATCGACGAGCTGCCACTTGATCGCCAGCAGCCCATAGAGGGGCCACAGGTAGTAGTGCTGCCACCGGTGATAGGGGCGCCGCTCCTGATGGGGTGTCAACCGAGCGAGGCGCCCGAGATCGATGTCGGTGTCATGGCCCGTGATATTGACGTAGGTGTGATGGATGACGACGTGCTTCCACCGCCACAGGTAGGAGCTGCCCCCGATCAACTCCAGCGACATCGCCATCACCTTGTTGACCCAGGGGCGATTCGAATAGGCCTGATGGCCGCCGTCGTGCTGGATGTTGAACCCGATCCCCGCCGCCGAGAACCCGAGAAGAATAGCCAGGAGCACGCCCTGCCACCAGACCTGGGCCACGAAGACCAAGAGCCAATACGACACGGCGAAGCCGGCTAGGAAGACGGCGGTCTTCACGTACATCTGCCAGCAGTCACGTTGCCGACGGCCGGTGGCGAGAAAGAAGGCGTCGACGCGTCGCCGCAGCTCGAGCTGGAAGGCGCTGTCATTCGCAAATTTCAGGGTGCTGGCGGATTCCACGGGCGGGGGCCTCGTCAGCGTCCGCGCTTGCGCCGTCGTTTCGCTGCAGTCTCTGGCTTCATGCCGTTCCCGTTCATCTTGCAGAGGCCTTGACAGCAACATCTGTACCAACGGCCCGCGAGGGGTCCCGAGAGCACTATTCCGATCAGCCTAGTCGTTTCTCCGACGCTGCGGGAGAGGGCGAGAGCAATGGCGCCTCACGGCGCGTCCCCACCCGGGGCAGCGCTGCCTCATCTCCGGGGTATAGGCGGGCATCACGACGGCTTTGGGGTCACCCGTGGCGGCGCGGGTTTCCCCCGCATCACATTCCCGCCCATTCGAAGCGCGCTCGCCGCCACCTCGGCATCGGCGACCACCACGGTCTCCACCTGGCTGAAGTCATTTCCCTCCAGATGCACCCCCGTCGTGTCCGCCCCACTGAGCCGCACCACTGCCGTCGTCCCGGCGCGAGGACGCAGCGCGCGGACCACACAGTCCCGCACCGACCGCAGCCACAGCAGTGCCTCCCCTTCTCCCGGCGGCATTGCTCGAAGGGCTCTCACCCGGGCGCGACCCACGTCATCCAGGACGACCGCGGGGCGCGCGTCCGGCCGATCGACGCTCAGCTCGATCTCATCCAAGGTCAGCCCCGGGACGTGTCGGCAATAGAGGCCGTATGCGGGCA
>DASSMN010000616.1:0-2672 GCA_035688885.1 Gemmatimonadales bacterium | reverse complement strand
CGTCCGTCAGCTCCGCCAGCCGCACCTGCGCCTCGGTAAAGCTGGACGTCTTGGGATACTTCTGAATCACCTCTCGGTAGGCCGCGATGGCCTGCTGGGTCTTCGAGCCCTCCCGATACGACCGTCCGGCATCGATGAGGTACCGCGCCTTGAGGTACTCGAGATCGGCGGACTTGGACGCATTGGAGAACGCGTCGCCGGCGTCGCTCCACTTCCGCGCGTTTTCAAGTGCCGCGCCCAGCAACCCATACGCCGGCGCGGCGAACTTGGGGTCGGGCTTGGTGGCCAAAAAGTCCTTCAGCCCGACGGCCGCCAGCTCGCTCTGCCCATTCACCATCCGGACCTGGTTGAGCGTAATGACCGCCTCGCTGGCGGCGTCGGTGCCCTTGTAGGTCTGGATCAGTTTCTGGAGCTCGCTCGACGCCAGCGGAAGGTTGCCGGACTCGGCGGCCGTGCGAGCCTGGTTCAGGCTGCGCGCGGCAAACTCCTCCTTGCGTCGGGTGCTGGTGACCAGAAACCAGGCGATGAGCGCCGCGACCAGCACAGCGGCTCCAATGGCGATGAGCTGCCGGTTGCGATCCCGGTACCAGGGTGCGGCGGCCGCCGGAGGGTTGGTGCGTTCCCGGGCGGTGGTGGGTTGTACGGTCGTGGCCATGTCCATCCATCTCGAAGGTGGTCCTGCCCCTGCTCTGCCCATGCCCCCGGCGTGACTCGAACACGCGGCCAACAGTTTAGGAAACTGCTGCTCTATCCATCTGAGCTACGGGGGCTCAGCCTTGCCGGAAAATACCTTACCAGCCCGACTTCATGTAGCCTGTGAGGTCCCCGCGGCCGCCGCTGGGCCGGAGTGCGGCGGGTATGGTAACCCGTTAGCCGAGCGGACGAAAGCCCGTGGGCCGGCGGTCAGCGGCGGGCCACGATATGGGTGGGAGCCCCGGTCAGCTTCTCGGCGCCGCCCAGGCCCGAGATTTCGAGCAGGAAGCTCCAGCCCACCAGCTCGGCGCCCAGGCCTCGCGCCAGCTGGCCGGCCGCCCGCGCGGTGCCCCCCGTGGCGAGCACGTCGTCCACGATGAGCACCCGGGCGGGAGCCGGTAGCCCGTCGCGGTGGGCCTCCAGGGCATCCTTGCCGTACTCCAGCTCGTAGGTCTCGCTCACCCGGTCCCAGGGCAGCTTGCCCGGCTTGCGGGCCGGCACGAAGCCGGCGCCGAGGCTGGTGGCCACGGCCCCGCCCAGGATGAACCCCCGAGCCTCGATGCCCACTACGTGGGTCACGCCCTGCTGGGCGAACGGAGCGGCCATGTCCTCCACCACCGCTCGCAGCAGACGGCCGTCCCTGAGCACCGGCGTGATGTCCTGGAAAATGATGCCCGGCTTCGGGTAGTTCGGGATGGCCCGGAGAGTGTCGAGCACGTGGCGCGCCAGCGGAGTTACGAGCGTCATCGAATGTCGAAGCTCCTGGTCGGGACCTCAGGGTGGGTGATCGGATCGGCGCGCTCGACGCCGGTCACGTGCGCGTTGGCCGGGCCGCGCCGGAGCAGGCCCTCCAGATGGATCAGGGCCGCTTCGTCTCCGGTCGCGACGACCTCCACGCGGCCGTCCTCCAGATTCCGCGCGTAGCCCGAGAGGCCCAGGCTCCGCGCGTGACGGGCCACGTACCAGCGAAAGCCGACGCCCTGAACGTGGCCCCTCACCGTGAACTGCCGGGTCATCGCGCCGGCGTTCTCCGTCGCCACCAGACATAGAGCGCGATCAACACCACGGCGCCGGGCAGGACATAGAACAGGAGCGTGTGGTGCACGTACGGACCGATGGCCCGCGCCACGTCTCCGCCGTGCCGGCCGATGAGCCACCCCAGATAGGTCAGGATCCCGCACCAGAGGCCGGCGCCGAGCGCGGTGAACAGGACGAACCGGCTGAGGGCCATGCGCGACATGCCCGCGGGAATCGAGATCAGGTGGCGGATGACCGGCAGCAGCCGCCCGATGAAGGTGCTGATCTCACCGTGCCGCCGGAAGAAGGCTTCGGTGCGGTCGAGCGACCGCGCCGACACCAGCACGAACTTCCCGTAGCGCCGGAGCACCGGCTCGCCGACCACCACGGCCAGCAGGTAGTTGAGCAGCGCGCCGAGCACGCTGCCCAGGGTCCCGGCCGCGACCGCCAAGCCGGCGTGCATCTGACCCTTGGAGACCAGGTAGCCGGCGGGCGGCATGACCAGCTCGCTGGGCAGGGGCAGCACCGACGACTCGATGGCCATCAGCAGGATGATGCCGGGATAGCCGAGGGCAAGCACGCTGTCGGCCAGCCAATGAAAGAACGACGTCAGCATGAGGCGCTCACGAGGAGAAGCCGAACTGGCCGAGGAGCGGGACGAAGCGTACGTCGGCGACGGTGCTGATCTGAAGCTGATCGCCAACGCGACGCGCGACGGTCAGAACCTGATTGTCACGGTTGCCCAGCGGAATCACCAGCCGCCCGCCGGGCGAGAGCTGCTCCACTAGAGGCGCGGGTATCTCGGGCGAGGCCGCCGCCACCAGGATCGCGTCGTAGGGCGCGAACGGTCGCCATCCCAGCGTGCCGTCGCCCACCAGGACGGTCACGTTGCGGACACCGGCGGCCTCCAGCGCGGCCCTCGCGCTCTGGGCCAGCGCGGGAATGCGCTCGACGGCGAACAC
>DASSMN010000389.1:0-5022 GCA_035688885.1 Gemmatimonadales bacterium | reverse complement strand
CCGACGGCAGGGGGCGTCCGCGGGCCTGACCCGACATGCGGTCGGCGGGATGTTCTGGACCTCCTCGGGAACCAGCGTCCAGGCCGTCATCCAGCTGCTGGTGCTGATGGCGCTCGGACGTCTGCTCTCGCCCGCCGAATTCGGGCTCATGGGCGCGGCGAACGTCGTCGTCGCCTTGTCGCAGATCGTTTCTCGAATCGGCGTCGGTCCAGCCATCATCCAGCGGCGGGAGCTCGAGCCGCTGCACGTGCGGGTGGCCGTAACGCTCTCGTGCGGTCTCGGCCTCGTGCTTGGCGCCATCGTGTATTTCGGCGCCCCGGCCATCGCGGCGTTTTACCGCATCCCCGATCTGGTGCCCGTGCTGAAGGTGGTGGCCTTCCTCTTCCCGCTGGACGGTCTCAACACGGTCGGGAAGTCGCTGCTCAGCCGGGACCTGCGCTTCCGCCGCTGGGTCACGCTCGACGTGGGGAGCTACATCATCGGCTATGCCGTGGTGGGTGTGGCGCTCGCGTGGGGCGGCTTCGGCGTCTGGGCGCTGGTGATCGCCAACCTGGCTCAGGTGAGCTTGCGCACCGTGGCCATGTACGCGGTGACGAGGCACTCGCTCCGGCCGAGTCTCGACACCCGCACCGCGCGAGAGCTTCTGAGCTACGGGTTCGGGATGTCCCTGTCCCAGATCACATCCGTCGTATCCCAGCAGGGCGACAACTTCGTCGTCGGCCGCTGGCTAGGTGCGGCGGCGCTCGGCGTCTACGGTCGGGCCTACAGCCTGATGGTCATGCCGGCCACGGGGTTCGGGCGCATCGTGAACCGGGTTCTGTTTCCCTTGATGGCCCAGGTGCAGGACGAGCCCCGCCGTCTGGCGAGCGGCTATGAGCGGGCCTGCGCCGTCGTGGCGCTCCTCACGCTGCCCATCAGCGCCTTTCTGTGGGTGACGGCGCCCGAGTTCATTCCGCTGGTCTTGGGGCCCAAGTGGGGTGGGGTGGTCGCGCCTTTTCGCCTGTTCTCCGTCAGCCTTCTGTTCCGGATGAGCAGTCGGATCAGCGAAACCTGCGTGAGCGCGGCGGGCAGGGTGTACTCCCAGGCCGTTTTCACCGGGGCCTACGCCGCGATGGTCATCGTAGGTGCGATCATCGGTCAGCGCTGGGGCGTGGGCGGCGTCGCAATCTGCGTCTCGTTCGCGATGCTCTTCAACTGGTTGAGCATGGCGTGGCTGGCCCGCTCGATCACGGCGCTTCCGGATTCCCGCTTCGCGCGCGCGCATGCTCCCGGGGCGGCGCTGGCCGTCTTGATCGGCGTTGCGGCCGCGGCTGCGGCTCACGCCTGCAGGACCAGCCGGCTCAGCCCCATCGTTACCCTCCTCGTCAGCGGCCTGGCGGCGGGAGCGGCGACGTTGGCGGGCACCCGCCTCGTGCCTGACGTGTTTCTCGGCCAGCATGGTCGGTGGGCGGTGAAGCAGGTCGAGCAGATGGTCCGGCGAGTTCGCGCTCGGCCGGTTTCACCTGGGCCCGAGTCGCTGGCGGTTGGGAAGGCGAACCCCGAGTAGGCCACGGTTGGCAGGACGAGCCGTCACCTGGGCCAAGACCGGCCGAACCAATCAGGCCGGTGCCGCGCTCGGGGAGTCGAAAGCACCGCGGCGCAGCCAGAGTACTCCGGCTGCGCTGCGGAGGATCCGCCGGAATCGTCGAATCGGCGGTGCGCGGCGCCGAGTTATCTCGAAGGACACCTGAAGATGTTGAGGTAGTCCTGCCGGAAGTCGTACCGCCCGACGCCAATGGTATTCCGAAGCTGGCAGTTGCCGTAAATCCAATCGATCATGCCGCCCTGTTTGAGCGTGGGGCGACGAGCGTGTGACGGCGCCGGCGCGATGATCCACAGGGCGCCGCCCCGTCCGGCCTGCTTGAGCTCGTCCATCGCCTGCGTAAGCGGCGCGAGGTCCAGCAGCAGATGTTGCACCGGGTGTTCGGGGAGATAGTGGGCGAAGACCATGGGCTGGTCGCTGAAAACGATGTCCGCCGGCTCGAGGCGAGGCACGATCCAGCGCGCGCTGCCCCGGAAGTCATACCGGCGCCCGTCCCTGGTGTCGGAAACGAGCGTGGCCGCTCCCGCGAGAACAGCGAGCGAGACCATGAGAGCCGGAAGCAGCCACCGGGCCCGCCACGGCACCTCCATCCGGAACAGCTGATCGATGAAAATGCCGGCGCCGAGATAGAACACCGGCACGGCCGGCAGCAGGTAGTAGAACGAAACCGATGTACGGGTGGAGACCAGCGTCATGAAGCCGATGTGGAACCCGGCGAGGCACGTGAGGAAGCGACCGAGCGACCGATCACCCCGGCTCCAGAGCGAGTAGATCCCAGCGACGCCGAGCAGGACCACGGGGAACGTCAGGCTCTCCGCGAAGCCCGCAAGGTACATCACCTGCCGTACGCCGGTGGCCAGCCTCGGGCCATGGAGAAACTGGCCATAGCCGGGCTGGAGGTCGTGCATGGTCACCCAGCCCACCAGCAGCCGAGTGAGCTTGACCAGGGCAACCGCC
The DNA here is from genome assembly GCA_035688885.1 of Gemmatimonadales bacterium. Taxonomy (GTDB): domain Bacteria; phylum Gemmatimonadota; class Gemmatimonadetes; order Gemmatimonadales; family GWC2-71-9; genus CAVVWJ01. The sequence continues at coordinate 2,483 of DASSMN010000389.1, read as the reverse complement.
GCGAGCACGCCCATAATACCCACGCCCCAGCGGACGGCACGCTGTTGCCAGAGGCTGGCCAGATGCTCGCGTTTCAGGTCGGGGGCCAGCCACAGCGCGATACCGCCGAGCAGAATGAAGGACACCGGGTGAGCCAGCGCGGCGAGCACGGCACAGACGCACCCCAGCACGAGCCAGGCACGGCTCCCTTTCCGTATTCCGAGGTATAACGCATAGGGATAGATGGCGCACAGCAGAAAGACCAGCGACCAGTAGCGAGCTAGCTGGGAGTACAGGACGAGTACCGGGCTCACCGCCACGAGGAAAGCGCTGAACAGGGCGGCCCGAGACCCCGCAAGATGTCGCCAGATCAGATAGCACGCCGGCACCGCGAGGATGCCGAACAGCGCCGGCAGAATTCGAAGGCCGAGCTCATCGAGCGGTCGAAACGAGCCCACCAGGTAATGGTTGAGCAGGTAAATGAGTGGCCGCGGGTTTGCAAAGCCGAGCTTCACGGAGTCCCGCAGGGTGAACATCTCGGTGGCCTGGAAGTTCCAGTCTCCGAGGCGCCAGACACGAGGGACCAGCCCGAGGAGGGTCAGCGCCGCGATGAGAAGCCAGGCCGTCTTTTCCCGGGTAAAGTCAGTGTCGCCGGGCCGGCTTGCACCGCTGGATGATCGCGGAGCGACGGACGAAGTCATGAACCAACCCCTCTCAGGTCTTGTAGCCACCGAAAAACAGGCTGCAATGTCGCTGCACCGGGAGCCGTGCGGAAGGCCACACTCGTGGAGCAATGTGCCAGATAGCTTCTTTGTTGCACCAGCGATTTGTCGAACGAGGCGGCGCCAAGGGCACCTGAATCAGCTCGGACAACCACGCGGCGGGTCGCGCACGATCTATGCCCGCGGCCGTAGGGGCAGGAGGCGGTCAGCCGCATATTATAACCTATTGGCAGACAATGACTTGAGGCTTGCCTTCAGGGGCCAGGAACGGCCAGGTTGGCCGGTTCGTGTCGTGGGTCGCCGACACGGCACTCGCAGACCGCTACAGGCGTCAGGCGGGCGGCCTCGGCTGGTTTACGGCGGCTTGACCTGGTCCCGAGGTCCCGCGTACTTCCCCAGCGACGTTGCTGGCGAGCGGACCCAAAGGGGACCAGTATCCAGAGAGGGAGCCGGATTCGCGAGGTGCTGGTGCTTATCGGCGACTATCGAGGCCGGGACGGCCTGCTCGAGCCGCCGGCGCGGGCCGAATTGGCGCGCCGTTCCCTACCCGGGGACCAGATGACCATCGCGGGCATCCAAGTCTCACCGAGGGCCCGCCGAGGCGCCATGCTTCCGACCGGCATCATCGGCCTGTCGCTTGCCCCAAGTCTGGGCGCCCCGCCGGTCGACTGCGGGAGCGCCGTCTGAGCGGTCCGCTCCAGCCCGGCCGGAGGCCCATCGCGTTCTTCCTTCCCAATCTGGTGGGCGGCGGCGCCGAGCGAGTCATCGTCAACCTGGCGCAGGGAATCATCGGTCGAGGGCGCGCCGTCGACCTGGTCGTCGCCGATGGCCGCGGAGAGCTCGCCGGGCAGGTGCCCACCGGCGTGCGGCTGGTGGACCTTGGGATGCCGCGGGTGCTTCGAAGCCTGGGCCCGCTGACGGGCTATCTCCGGCGCGAGCGTCCGGTGGCGGTGGTGTCGTCCATGGGCCACGCCAATCTGGTGGCCATCTGGGCCGGCCGGCTGGCGGGCCGGCATACCGCGGTAATCGCCACGGTTCACAATACGATGTCGCAGTCGACACCCGACCAGGGCCGTTGGGCCGCTTGGCTCTGGCCGCGGCTGCTGCATACCTTCTACCCGTGGGCGCGCGAGGTGGTCGCCGTGTCGCGCGGCGCCGCGGATGATCTCGCGCGCACCGCGGCGCTCCCGCGCGAGCGGATCCGGGTGATCTACAACCCCGTGATCACACCGGCCATGGAGGCTCTGGCGCGCGAGGGCGTCGCGGATCCCTGGTTCGCACCGGGCCAGCCGCCGGTGATTCTCGGTGTGGGCCGGCTCAACCGGCAGAAGGACTTCGCCACGCTGGTGCACGCCTTCGCGGCGGTTCGCCGGCAGCGCCACGCGCGCCTGGTGATCCTGGGCGAGGGAGACGAGCGCGCCGCGCTCGAGCGGCTGGTGACGGAACTCGGCGTCCATCAGGATGTCGCATTGCCCGGATTTCGGGCCAATGCGGTGGCACACATGGCTCGATCGGCGGTGTTCGCGCTTTCCTCGGCCTGGGAAGGACTGCCCGCCGTGCTCATCGAGGCGCTGGCCGTCGGGGCCGCGGTGGTCTCGACCGACTGCCCGAGCGGCCCCCGGGAGATCCTGCAGGACGGTCGCCTTGGCGCGCTGGTGCCCGTGGGTGACCCGGTTGCCCTCGCCGCGGCGATACTCGAAGCGCTCGCGCGCGCCGCCGGCGCCCCACCGCGCGAGGCTCTGGCCCCGTTTACGATGGATGCGGCGGTGGACCACTATCTCA
>DASSMN010000187.1:0-5243 GCA_035688885.1 Gemmatimonadales bacterium | reverse complement strand
GCGGCACGCCGCGATAGGCTTCGCCGGTCTGGAGCAGCAGGGGATACCCGCGCCCACCGACGGTGAACGGCTCAGCGCTCAGCATGCCGTGAAGATGGAGCATGCCGCGCCCCAGCGGGCGCATGGCCATCAGCATGCCCCAGTTGGTGCTGCCGACCTGGTCGTCGCCGCGAGCGGTGCCCTGGTGGTCGTAGTAGAGGCCGACGTCGCCGTGGACCATGAGCAGCCAGTGCCCGGGCGTGAAGTGATAGGCGCGCATGGGCGACGCGTCAGGGAGCCAGGACGTGCCCGAGCCCATCCGGGTCATGGGCATGCCGAGCGGGCGGGTGGGCATGGTCATGCCCGGCATCGCGGCTGTATCGGACCTGCCGCCGATCGAATCCCTGGCCGGCATCGAATCCGCCGGTGCGGGCATGGCCATCGTGTCCGCATGCTCCGGCGGATGATGGTGCTGGTGCTGCTGGGCATGCGCCGGTCGGGCCCAGCAGGCCAGCAAGGCCAGGCCGAGGGTTGAGGCGGAAGGACGGAGCCGGACCGCGGGTGCGGTGGTCGCGAGGTTCATGGCCGGGAACGCGGAGACATGCCGAAGATATGCGCCGCCGGGCCCCGAAGGACATCGAGCTTGAGGAACAGGAGGGCGAGCTCCCGAACCCGACCGGTCCGCGAGCTCACCGCGTCTGCTGATGAGGCATCAGCCAGCGGCGGCGTGGGCCAGCCCCATCCGGCTCCACGCCGCCCGCGCTGCCCGCTGCTCCAGGTCCGCCTGCGCGTTCTCCCCGGCGGACGCGTACGCGCGCGCCAGCAGCGTTCTCGTGTGGCCCAGCTCGAACGGGAGATCGATCTCGGTCCAGATCCGTGCGGCGCGCATGAGATCGGGCAGCGCCTCGGCGGGACGGCCCGCGGGCCAGGCCGACACGACCGCGCGCCATCGCGGCAGACGCCTCGAGCGCGGGCGAGGGGTATGCCGAGGTGATCGCCTCGAGCTCGGCCACCGCGGAGGCGGCACCATCGAGGCGTCCGCAGGCCACCTCGATCTCGACCATCGCCGGCAGCAGCTTGGCGCGCTCGAGGGGGCCGAGCATCGGGTCGGCCAGCGCGCGCTCCAGCATCGCCCGGCCGGCTTCCGCCTGCCCCTCCGCGAGCCGGAGCAGCGCGAGACCGGGCTGGGGGCTCCGGCCCCGTACGTGCGCCTCGGTGAACATGGCGTCGGCCGCGGCGAGCGCGCCCTTCCGGAGCTGGATCTCGCCCAGCTCGTAGTAGGCCTCGCCGGCGAGATCGAACAGGAAGTTGCCCAGCTCTTCCGCGGCGCGGGCGGCCTCCTCCTCCGCGCGGGGCAGATCGCCTCTCAGGCGGAGCACGCCCGCTCGATATACCCGGCAGATCCCCGGAAAGGCCGACTGGCCGTACGGCTCGCTCCAGCTCTGCATGGCCTGGTGCCACTCGGCCGCGCGACTCAGGTCGCCGAGCTGGTCGCAGGCGCCCATCATGTTGCACAGCGTGCGGCCGGTGGCCTGCGGGCTCAGCTCGCCGGCGGTCGCCGCCGTCATCGCATCCTCGATCAGCCCTATGCCTTCGCTCACCTGCCCCATGGCCACGAGCACGCGGCCGCGGTCCTGGAGCGCGAGGGCCTCGAGGTCGCGGTCGCCGGTGCGGCGGGCGATCGCCAGGCAGCGGTCGGCCGAGGCCAGGGCATCCTGCAGCCGCCGCTCGGTGAGGGCGTGCTGGGTGTGGACTCGGCACAGCCAGCCGCGCTCGGGCGCGTCGGGCAGGCCCTCGAGGTGCCGCTCCGCGCGGCGAAGCCAGGCGTTGCCCACCGCGCGGGCGAGGCGATGGAAATAGTCCTCAGCCAGCGCCAGGGCCATCCTCGCCGCCGAGCGCAGGTCGCCGCGCGCGTGGTAGCGCCGATAGGCCTGCTCGCGCGCCCGCAGCGCGGCGGTCGCCTCGGCGAGCCACCAGGCGGCCTCGCCCAGGCGCTCGAGGTCTTCGGCCTCGAGCGCGGCGGCGGTGTTGGCCGCCGTGAGCGCGGCGTAGGCCTCACGCCACGCGGCGCGACGACAGGCGGCGCGCCCGTGCTCGAGCTGGTGCGTCGCTTCGTGCCCGGGCGCCTCGGCCGGCGAAGGCGCCAGCGTGGCGGTGGAGCTCGCCGCCTCAGGGGCCACGAGCGTGCGGAGCGCGAGCCCCAGCTCGTCGGCCGAGCCCCACCGCTCGACGGCGTCCTTCCGGAGGCAGCGCGAGATGGCGTAGGCCAGCATCGCGGGCACGCCGTCCCGACGGCGGTCGACCGGCTCGGGCTCGCGGGTGGCGTGGGCCACGAGGATGGCGCCGGGCGGCAGATTGGTGAACGGGGGCTCGCCCACCAGGAGCTCGTAGCCCAGAACGCCGAGCGCGTAGAGATCGGCCCGGTGGTCGGCCATGGCATCGCCGGTCGCCTGCTCGGGCGCCATGTAGGCGGGCGTGCCCATGACGAACTCTTCGCCGGTAAGGTGCGCGTCCAGGGCCTGCGCGAGCGGCCGGGCGATGCCGAAGTCGGCGAGGAACAGGCCGTCCTCACCGAGCAGGACGTTCTCCGGCTTGATGTCGCGATGCATCACGCCGCGGCGATGGGCATGGGCCAGCGCGCGGGCGAGGACCTGGAGCACGGCGATCGCGTCGTCCACCGGCAGCGGCCCCTCCCGGCGGATCCGCTGGCGCAGGGTCTCGCCTTCGACGTAGGGCATGGTGAACCACAGGACGCCGGCGTCGGCGCCGGAATCGTACACCGGCAGGATGTGGGGATGATGGAGCTGCGCCGCGATCCGGATCTCGCGCTGGAAGCGCGTGGGGTCGAGCGCGGTGGCCGACTGGCCGTCCAGCACCTTGATGGCGACCTGGCGATCGTGCTTGAGGTCGTGCGCAAGATGCACCGCCGCCATGCCGCCCCGGCCGATCTCACGGCCGATGGCGTAGCGGTCGGCGATGGCCGAGCGGAGCTGGTCGGTGCGACTAGGCACGGTGCGGTTCAACGCCTGGCTGTCCCCAGCATGATCAACCTCGCCGGCAACGTTTCGGGCATCCGGAGCAGGCCGGAGCCCCAGGTCAGCAGCGCCACGCCGGCGATGGAGCCGCCCTACCGAGGCCATCGGCCAAAGCCCCGGCACGAGCGCGCCGGCCGCATACCCGGCGTTCCCCCTGAAACGATACGCATTCAGGGCCGAACCGCGCGAGTCGGGCGGCGCCAGGTCGCCGGCGGTCGCTCGGGCGCGCCAGGGCGGGAGCTTGACTGATCAACAATTCTTGATACATTAGGGCTATGGCCACTCGCACCGCTCCCGATCTCGCCCGCGCCGCGACCTTGTTCCACGCGCTCTCCGATCGCACCCGCCTCTCCATCATCCAGAGGCTTCGAGCCGGCGAACGCTGCGTGTGCGAGCTGACCGACGCGCTCGAGGCGGCCCAGTCCCGGCTGTCGTTCCATCTCAAGGTACTCAAGGACGCCGGCCTCGTGAGCGACCGCCGGGAGGGCCGGTGGATGTACTACATCCTCAATCCAGACGCACTGGCCGAAGCAGGAGAGCTGGCCGACACGCTGGCCTCCGTGCCGACCGCCGCGGAACGCCGGAGCGGCTGCTGCTGAGCCGCCCCTTTTTTCGGGAATATATCAACCTTTTTTGATGGAGGACCGATGAGCACCGACAATATCAAGGCCACCGTCCGGGAGCGCTACGGTCAGGCGGCGGTACGAGTGGCAGCCGGATCGCGGACCAGCTGCTGCGGCGGCGGGTCGTGCGGGGCGGCCGCCGACGACCCGATCACCTCGAACCTCTACAGCACCGAGGAGACGGTGCTGCTCCCCGCGGACGCGGTGCTGGCCTCGCTCGGGTGCGGCAACCCGACGGCGCTGGCCGACCTGCGCGAGGGCGAGACCGTACTCGACCTGGGCTCGGGCGGGGGGATCGACGTGCTGCTGTCGGCCCGGCGGGTAGGGCCGAGCGGCCGGGCGTACGGGCTGGATATGACCGACGAGATGCTGGCGCTCGCGCGGGAGAACCAGCGGAAGGCCGGGGTCGAGAACGTGGAGTTCCTCAAAGGCGACATCGAGGCCATTCCGCTCCCGGACGCCTCGGTGGACGTGATCATCTCCAACTGCGTCATCAACCTGGCGGGCGACAAGCGGAAGGTGATCGCCGAAGCCTTCCGGGTGCTCAAGCCCGGCGGGCGCTTTGCCGTGTCGGACGTGGTGTGCCGCGGCGAGATTCCGCCCGAGGTGCGCCGGAGCATGGAGCTCTGGGTGGGGTGCGTGGCGGGCGCACTGACCGAGCAGGAGTTCCGCGCGGCGCTCCACGACGCCGGATTCGAGGCGATCGACGTCGAGCCGACCCGAATCTACGAGTTCGAGGACGCACGGACTTTTCTCACCGGAGCGGGGCTCAGCACTGAGGAGCTGGCGCGGGAGGTTGGCGGCCGGGTCATGGGGGCCTTCATCCGGGCGACGAAGCCGGCCACGGTACCGGCGGCCAGTGCGCCCCGGCCGCTCGCGTCTGCCGGGTGCTGCGGACCGGATTGCTGCGCTTGACCGGGCGGCGGGAGGCGATCATGTCACCACCCACATCATCACCCGATGGCTGGTATACCACAGCCGACGGCCGACGGGCCACGCTCCGCCGCGCCACTCCCGCCGATCTGCAGGCGGTGACGGCGCTGCTCCGGAGCGCCGGCCTGCCGTTGGAGGGCGTGGCCCCGTGGCTCGGCCACTTCTGGCTGGTCCTCGACTCAACGAGCGTCGTCGGCGCCGCCGGCATGGAGCGCTACGGCGAGAGCGCCCTGCTCCGGTCCGTGGTTGTCGCGCCCGAGTGGCGAAACAGCGGGGTGGGACGGGCGCTGGTCGAGCGCGTGCTCGAGGAGGGCCGGGCCGCGGGCGTTCGGGAGGTCTACCTGCTCACGACCACCGCCGAGCGATACTTCCCGCGGCTCGGGTTCGGTCGCGTGAAGCGTGAGAGCGTACCGTCGGCGCTGCAGCCCTCGGCCGAATTCACGGGGGCCTGCCCGTCCTCGGCCGTCGTGATGCGCAAGACCGTGGCCGGCTGACGGCACCCGAACGAGGCGACCATGCCCGCCCCTCACGTTCCGTACCGCGTGCTGTTCCTCTGCACCGGCAATTCGGCACGCAGCCAGATCGCCGAGGCGCTGCTGAACCGGAAGGGGCAGGGACGCTTTCACGCTGCAAGCGCCGGGTCCAGCCCGGCACCGCACGTGAACCAGCGAGC
>DASSMN010000553.1:0-3268 GCA_035688885.1 Gemmatimonadales bacterium | reverse complement strand
GTGAGCCGGGCCGGCATCATTCCCATCTCGCACACCCAGGATACCGCCGGGCCGCTGTGCCGCACGGTGGCCGATGCCGCGGCGCTCCTCTCGGCCCTGGCGGGAGCCGACCCGCGCGACCCCGCCACCGCCGCGTCGTCCGGACACGTGGAGCAGGACTACACGGCGTTTCTCACGAAGACCGGCCTCCGCGGTGCCCGGATCGGCGTGGCGCGGGCCAAGTTCTTCGGCTACAGCGACGTCACCGACCGGCTGGCCCAGGATGCTATCGAGGTGCTGCGCCGCGAGGGCGCGGTCGTGATCGACCCGGCCGACATTCCGCACGCCGGCGAATACGACGCGGCCGAGCTCGAGGTGCTGCTCTACGAGCTCAAGGCCGATCTCAACGCCTATCTCGCGGGCCTTCCCGCCGGGGTCCGGATCCGCACCCTGGCCGACGCCATCGCATTCAACGAGCGGGAGCGCGACCGCGAGATGCCGTATTTCGGGCAGGAGACTTTCGTGCAGGCGGAGGCCAAGGGACCGCTGAGCTCGCCCGGCTATCGGAAGGCGCTGGCCACCTGTCGTCGGCTGGCGCGGACGGAAGGGCTCGACGTGGTGCTCGCGAAGCATCGGCTCGATGCTCTCGTGGCGCCGACCGGCAATCCGGCGTGGCCCACGGACCTCGTGAACGGCGACCACTTCACGGGCTCGAGCTCCACGCCGGCCGCGGTGGCCGGGTATCCGAGCGTGAGCGTGCCCATGGGGTACGCCTGGGGGCTGCCGGTCAACCTCTCGTTCATCGGGCGGCCCTGGAGCGAGCCGACGCTGGTCCGTCTGGCGTATGCGTTCGAGCAGATAACTATGCAGCGCAAGGCGCCTCGGTTCCTCCCGACGCTCGCTTGACTCTCCCCTCGCGGGGAGGGATTTTCCACCCCGGATCACGCACCCTCCAACCGGGACCCGCATGGCCGTCACCAGTACCCTCGCCTCCGATCCGGCCTCCCGGGCCGGGTTGTCGCGGGAACAACTCCTCGACCTCTACTATTGGATGCGCCTGACCCGGTCGCTCGAGGAGCGGCTGGTGAACCTGTATCGGCAGACCAAGGTGGTGGGCGGGCTGTTCCGCTCGCTGGGCCAGGAAGCCTGCGCCGTGGGCTCGGCCTACGCGCTCCGGCCCGAGGACGTGCTGTCGCCGCTGATCCGGAACCTGGGCTCGATGCTGGTGAAGGGGGCCACGCCGCTCGAAGTTCTGCGGCAGTACATGGCCAAAGGCGACTCGCCCACCCGCGGCCGGGAGCTCAACATCCACTTCGGCGACGTCGAGGAGCGAAACTTCGTCGGCCAGATCTCCCACCTGGGCGACATGGTCCCGGTCATGGCCGGCGTCACGCTGTCCTTCAAGCTCCGGAAGCAGCCGAGGGTGGGGCTGGTGTACGTGGGCGACGGCGCCACCTCGACCGGCGCCTTTCACGAGGGCATCAATTTCGCGGCGGTGCAGGGTTGCCCGCTGGTGGTCATCGTCGAGAACAACCGCTACGCCTACTCCACGCCGACCTCGAAGCAGTGCGCCGCCGAGCGGCTGGCCGACAAGGCGGCCGGCTACGGCATCCCCGGCGTTCGGGCCGACGGCAACGACGTGATCGCCGCCTACGAGGTCACCCGCGACGCGGTGGCGAGAGCCCGCCGCGGCGAGGGCGTCACCCTGATCGAGCTGATGACCTACCGGCGGAAGGGGCACGCGGAGCACGACAACCAGTCGTACGTTCCCGCCGGCGAGATCGAGCGCTGGGCCCGGGAGAACGACCCACTCGACCGCTACGTCCAGCGACTCACCGCCAGCGAAGGCGTGACCACCGCGGAGCTGGAGGCGATCGACGCGCGGGTGCAGGCGGAGATCGACGACGCCACCGACATCGCCGAGCAGTCGCCGCCGCCGGAGCCGCGCGATTGCCTGGTGGGTGTCTACGCCGATCCGCCCGAGATGCCGGCCCTCTGGTATCGCGCCGGTATCCGGAGCGCGGTGGACCAGCATGAGCGGCCCGCCGGCTGGGGAACCGTCCATGCCGACTGAGGCGACCTACCTCGAGGCCATCCGGCAGGGCCTGTTCGAGGAGATGGAGCGCGACCCCGGCGTCTTCTGCATGGGCGAGGACATCGGCGCGTACGGCGGCGCCTTCAAGGTCACCGAGGGCCTGATGGACCGATTCGGGGCCGAGCGGGTGATCGACACGCCCATCAGCGAGACCGGTTTCGTGGGCGCCGCGGCCGGGGCCGCGCACATGGGCATGCGGCCGGTGTGCGAGATGCAGTTCATCGACTTCGTCTCGTGCGCCTACAGCATCCTCACCAACTACGTGGCCACGGCGCGGTACCGCGCGTTCCTGCCGTGTCCGATGGTGGTGCGGGGCCCGAGCGGCGGCTACGTTCGCGGCGGGCCCTTCCACTCGCAGAACCCCGAGGCCGCGTTCCTGCACACGCCGGGCATCAAGATCGTCTATCCCGCCACGGCCGCCGACGCGAAGGGGCTGATCAAGAGCGCCATTCGCGACGACGACTGCGTCCTCTTCTTCGAGCACAAGTACCTCTATCGGCGCATCAAGGAAGAGCTGCCGCAGGGGGACCACCTGGTGCCGATCGGCAAGGCGCGCCTGGCGCGCGAGGGGAACGATCTCAGCATCATCACCTACGCGGCCACCGTGTGGAAGTCGCTGGAGGCGGCGGAGCAGCTCGAGCGGGAGGACGGCCTCTCGGTGGAGGTGTTGGACCTGCGCTCGATCTCGCCGATGGATGACGAGGCGATCGTCGCGACGGTGAAGAAGACCAATCGGGTGCTCATCGTGCACGAGGACACCGTGACCGGCGGCATCGCCGGCGAGATCACCGCCCGGATCAACGAGCTCGCGTTCGAGTGGCTGGACGCGCCGGTGCGGCGCGTCGCCGCGCATGACGTGCCGCTGCCCTACGCCCCGCAGCTCGAGGATTTCGTGCTGCCGCAGACCCCGGACATCGTGCGAGCCGCGCGCTGGCTCGCGGCGTACTAGCTGGAGACCGACCATGGCCAAGATTGACGTGATCATGCCGCAGATGGGCGAGTCCATCGCCGAAGGCACGCTCTCGCGCTGGATCAAGCAGCTGGGCGACACGGTGAAGCGCGACGAGCCCATCTTCGAGATCTCGACCGACAAGGTGGATGCGGAGATCCCGTCGCCCGCCGCGGGCGTCCTGGCAGCCATCAAGGTCGACGAGGGCCAGACGGTGCCGATCAACACCGTGGTGGCGCTGATCG
>DASSMN010000597.1:0-9067 GCA_035688885.1 Gemmatimonadales bacterium | reverse complement strand
GACGAGCTGCGCAGCCCGAACAACGCGTACAATCCCGGCACCACGGCCGATCTCACCTGCGCCGCGTTGTTCGTCGTTATACTAGAGGACGGCTGGCACCCCTGAGGAGAACGTCGTGCAGAGTCATTTCCGCGTGCAGGTCAGCAAGGACTACCTGGTGTTCGCGTCGGCGCACTTCATCACCTTCCGCGGCCACCAATGTGAGACGCTGCACGGGCACAATTACCGGGTTGGCGTGGCGGTCGAAGGGTCGCTGGATGCCGAGGCGTTCTTCGTGCTGGATTTCAGCGTGCTCAAGCAGATGACGCGCCGGCTGGTGGACGAGATCGACCACAAGGTACTGCTCCCGACCCGCAATCCGAAGCTCAGCTACCACGAGGACGGCGACCGCCTGCGGGTGGACTACTTCGGCCAGCCCACCTACGTGTTTCCGCGGCGCGACTGCGCGCTGCTGCCGATCCAGAACAGCACCGCCGAGATGCTGGCGCAGTATCTGGGCGAACAGGTGCGCGAGGAGCTCAACCGGAGCGGCTACACCCACCTGACCCTGCTGGAGCTGGAGGTCGAAGAGAACTACGGGCAGGCCGCCACCTACCGCGAGACACTCGGCGACTGAGCGCCCACCGGCTCGGCGGCGAGGGCCGCCAGGTCGGCGGCGGTGATGGTTCCGGAATGGATGGCACTCGCCACCAGCGCCCCGTCGCACCCCGCGTCCCGCATCCGGTCGAGGTCCCGACGCGCCAACACGCCGCCACCCGCCATGAGCCGGATTTCGGGAAACCGCTTTCGCAAGCTCTCGATCAGCCCCAGATCCGTTCCACATCCCGTACCGATGCGGGCCAGGTCCAGCACCACCAGGCTGGTGACCCCCGTCTCGGTGGCCTGAGCAGCCAACGACAGCGCGTCCGGCACCGCGCCCTCGGCATCGTGCATGGCCGGGTGCATGAGCGGGCTGCCCATGCGGAGGTCGAGGCTGAATACGATCCTCCCCGCGCCCACGATCCGCACGATCCTGTTGAGATCGGTGAACGCGCGCAGCGTCTCCAGTCCGATCACCACCTGGCTGGCGCCGGTCGCCAGCACCTCGAAGCTGCTCTCCGGCGTGTGGGCCCCGGCGTCGACCATGATGGCGCCGGCGAAGCCGGTCTCGAGCTGGGCCAGCTCCCGCAAGGTGGCGCGCTGCACCGCCCCGCCCTGGATAGCGTCGAGATCCGCGACGTAACACGAGGTGGCGCCCAGCCGGACGCGGAAGGCGCGCATGAGGGTCACGGGCTCACCCGCGGCTTCCGGCGCCAGCGCCGACTCCGCCGGCTGGTAGCGCGAGCGGTCGCCAGCCTGCGCCCGCACGGCGGTGCCACGGGCGAGATCGAGCACCGGGATGACGTCCATGGGGAGAACTTACCAGCGACCGATCGCCCATGACCAGGGCACGCTCGGTCCTCGGATGGGATATCGGCGGGGTGAATACGAAGGCGGTGAGGGTCCGCCTGACGAACGGCGCGACGCCGGAGCTCGAGAGCGCCGCCGTGCCGTATGAGATTCAGCATGATCTCGCGGCCCTGGCCGACACCCTGCGTCTGCTCGCCCAGCGGCTCGGCCCTGCCGAGGGATGGGCCCACGCGGTCACGATGACGGCGGAGCTGTCGCAGGCGTTCCGGACCAAGCGGGAAGGCGTGGGCGCCGTGCTCGACGGGGTCCTTGCCGCTTTTCCTTCGGACCCGGTGCGGGTGTTCACGGTGGACGGCAGGTTCGTGGACCCCGACGAGGCGCGGGTCATCCCGCTGGCGGTCGCCGCATCCAACTGGGTCGCCACGGCAGCCGTGGCGGCACGCCTGGCGCCGGACGCCATTCTGATCGATATCGGCACGACCTCAACCGACATCGTTCCTATCGTCGCGGGCCGCGTGGCCGCGCGAGGCCGCACCGATCCCGCCCGCCTCTCGACCGGCGAGCTGGTCTACACCGGTGCGGTGCGCACCCCGCTCGAGGCCATCGTGCGCGAGGTGCCGCTCTGGGGGGGGCGCGCGACGGTGGCGGCGGAAGCGTTCGCGACGATCGGCGACGCCCACATCTGGCTCGGGAGTCTGGCAGCGGAGGATTACACCGCGCCCACCAGCGACCGCCGCCCCGTCACGCGCGAGGGCGCCGGTGAGCGGCTGGCACGGGTGGTCTGCGGGGACCGCGACATGCTCGACGATGTCGCGATCGACGGCATCGCTCGCGCGGCGGTGGCGGCGCAGACGGAGCAGGTCGTGAATGGCCTCCGGCGGGTGCGCGAAGCGCATCCGCAGCTCAGCACGGCGATCGTGACCGGCCTGGGCGAGTTCATCGCCGCGGAGGCGGCGGGCCGAGCCGACCTCGACGTCGTGTCTCTGGCATCGCACTGGGGCAGCGCGGCGCGAGTGGCCCCGGCCGCCGCGGTGGGATGGCTGCTGGCGGAAGAGCTCGGGAACACCGAGTGAACACCACCCGTCGAGGGCTCACGGTGGTGAAGGTCGGGGGTGGATTGAGCGCCATCCCGGGAGCGCTCGATCAGGTAGCAGCGACGCTCGCGTCGGCGGGCGGCCGCCTCCGGCTGGTGGTGGTGCCGGGCGGCGGCCCGTTTGCCGATGCCGTTCGGCGCTTTGGCGAGCAGGCGCCGCTCTCGGATGATGCCGCGCATTGGATGGCCATGCTCGCGATGGATCAGTACGCCCACATCCTGGCGGAGCGGATTCCGGCCCCGCTGGTGGACGAACCGGGTGCCGTGGCCGCTTCGGTGGGTCCGAGCGGCGTGGCGGTGCTGGCGCCCTATCGCTGGATGCGAGCGGCCGACGTGCTACCCCACTCGTGGGACGCCACGAGCGACAGCGTCGCGGCGTTCGTCGCCGGCGCGCTGGACGCCGAGCGTCTCGTGCTCATCAAGCCGGTGGACGAAACGGCCGGGCGCCGGCTCACCGACCCCTGCTTCGAATCGGTGCGGCCGGCGGGGCTCCGGTGTGAGATCGTCGGGTGGCGACGGGCGGGTGAGGTGCTTGCGTCAGGCTAGGCAGACCGCAGCTTGCGGCTGGTCCGGCGGGCCGGCGGCCGGGTCTGCAGGAACGGCACCAGCTGGTCGGGGGGTACCGGCCGGCTGAACAGGTAACCCTGCATCGCGTCGCATCCCTGCTCCAGCAGCACCTGACGCTGCCCATCGGTCTCGATGCCTTCGCCCACCACCTCGAGTCCGAGCGCGTGTGCCATCGCGATGATGGCCGTGGTGATCGCCGCGTCGTCCACCGAGAGGGTGACTTCGCGGACGAATGAGCGGTCGATCTTGAGCGCGTCCAGCGGAAGGTGCTTGAGGTAGCTGAACGAGGAATACCCGGTGCCGAAGTCATCCACCGCGAGGTGGACTCCCAGGGCCCGGAGCGCGTGCAGCGTGTCCATGTCTTCGCGGTGGTGGGCCACGAGCAGGCTCTCGGTCAGCTCGATTCCGAGGAAGCGCTCTTCCAGCCCGGTCCGCTGCAGCACCCGGGAAACGGTGTCGGCGAAGGATCGGCGGAGCTGGCGGCTGGACAGGTTCACCACCACCCGAATCGGGGGAAGCCCGGCGGACTGCCAGGCGCGGTTCTGGGTGCAGGCCTGCTCGAGCACCCATTCACCGAGCGGAATGATCAGGCCGTTCTCCTCCGCCAGCGGGACGAATTCGGACGGCAGCAACAACCCGAGCTCGGGATGTCGCCAGCGCACCAGCGCCTCCGCGCCCACGGGCGCGCCCGTCCGGGCATCGACGATCGGCTGGTAGTGGAGCTCGAACTCGTTGCGCTGGAGAGCCCGGCGGAGGGCGCTCTCGAGCGTGAGCCGCTGGAGCGCGCTGGCGTTCATGGCGCGCGAGTAGGCCTGGTAGCTGCTGCCGCCGTGCTCCTTGGCCTTGTACATCGCCGTGTCCGCATGCATGAGCAGCGTGTCGATGTCCTCCCCGTCGTCGGGGAAGATGGCGATGCCGATGCTCGCGGTCACGAAAATCTCCTGCTCGCCGATCCGGATCGGATGGGCCAGGCTGCTCAGAATGCGGCGGGCCAGCTTGCCGGCATCCTCCGCCCGGCCCAGCCCGGTCATGATCACGGTGAACTCGTCGCCGCCCAGACGGGCCACATCGGCGGTCAGCACCTCCTGTGCGGGCCCCACTTCGTCCTCGCGGTCGCGACAGGAGGCCCGCAGCCGAAGCGCCACCTGCTGGAGCAGCTGGTCACCCGCGTCGTGCCCCAGGGTGTCGTTGATGCGGCTGAAGTGGTCCAGATCAATGAAGAACGCCGCCACCAGTTTGCCCTGTCGCCGGGCCTGCTCCAGCGCCTGGGCCAGTCGCTCCTTATAGGAAAGGCGGTTGGGCAGGCCGGTCAGGCTGTCGAAATAGGCCAGCGACCTGACCTGCTCCAGCATGCGCGCGTTGGCCAGCGCGACCGCCACCTGGTCGGCCAGGCGCCTGAGCTGAAGCTGCTGCTCGGCGCCGGCGATCGCGCCACCGCGGTCGCCGAGGAGGAGAATGCCCACCAGTTGGCGCCGGAACCGCAGCGGGAGGATCACCAGCGAGCGCGTCCCCAGACGAGCGACCGGATCCAGATATCCCGGCAGATCCTCGCTAACCTCCACCAGGAGAAGGTCCGGCCCATCCAGTAAATCCTGGACGTCCTCGGAGCGCAGCTCGACACGCGATGCATGCCGCTGCTCGTCGCAGTAATCGTACACCAGGCCGCTCAACCACTTGCCGGCGTCGGGCGCGACGAGCGTGACCCCGACAAGGTGGCAGGGGAACACGTCACGAGCGCGCGAGAGCACGATGTCGACGATGGCGGCCACATCCGTGGCCGAGAGCACCGCCCGGTCGATCTCCGCGGCCGTCGAGAGCGCCTGAAACTGGCGTCCCAGCTCGACCGCCATGGAATTGAAGGACGCACCCAGCTCCTCGAACTCGTCCCGGCTGGACACCGACACGCGGGTGTTGAAGTCTCGGTGGGCAATGCGCCGGGTCCCTTCGCGGAGCTGGACCAACGGGACCAAGCTCCGCTGAATCTGACTGCCGCTCAGGAGCAGCGCCGTGATGCCCGCGCACAGGATGGCCCAGCCGAAGAGCCGGGTGAACCGGGCCAGCGGACCGAGGACTTCGTCCTCCGATTCGCTCAGCACCAGGGTCCAGGTGGGCGCCGCGAACACCTCATCGAGCAGGACGGGCAACGCCGACGAGACGAACGGACGGTTGGCCGAATCGGGCACGACAAGATCGGGGACCGGCTCGGGCGCCGCCTCGGCGATGGGATCGGTGCGTGACACCAGATCGGCGGGCGTCGATCGGAACAGGACTCGAGCCGAGTCGTCCTGCACCCGGATCATGGTGCTGGGCGAGGGGAGGTTCGAGGCGAGCCCTCCCCACAGGAACTCGGGGCTCACCTCGCCGATCAGCGTGCCCGGCCGCTGGCCCAGCCGGTCGAGACGGCGGAGGATGAAGGTGCGTGCGGAGACCGAGTCCGTAGGCACCGCCAGGATCAGCGGAAGCCCGGCACTCAGGTCCTCACGGTCCGATGGGGAAAGCCTCGGCCGCACCCGCATCCGGCCGAAGACCGGGATCCGGTGCCCGTCATCGCTCTCGAATTCGAGGGCGTCGAATCGGCGGCCGGCCAACAGATCCACGCCGGTGTTGAGCAGGTGGCTGGACCGTCCCGTGGCGGCGGGCAGCTCCTGCACCACGCTGGGCGGAATGCTCTTGAGCGTCGCGTCCAGCAACAACAGCCGCTCGTACAGCGCCAGGCCCATGGCGCGGTTCGCCTGCTCGAGCCGGCGCTCGCTCTGGGTCCGGAGCTCGCGCGTGATGTGACCGTAGGAAAACGCCGCCACGAAGGCGATGGGCAGCACCGCACAGCCGACGAAGAGCAGGAGGAGCCGTCGCCCGAACCTGCTCTGCAGTGGTGCGGGGGCTAGCGTCACCGGATTGATGCTCAGGTTATTGGTCAGCGGTGGTGGACGACGCGCAACAATCTGCGCGCGGCAGCGGCCCGGCTTACTTGGCAAGGCCTGTGCCCCTAAGGGCTCTGGATCAAAGGGGTTGTGGGGAAGTGAGTTGGCGGTGACAGCCTGGTTTTGCGGCTGCCGCCGTTCCGGCAATTCGCCTCAGGCGGCGAGCGGCCGGCTCCGGAGGGCGGCGACGAGCTGCTGGAGCGCGGACAGGACCTGCTCGTCACCCTCGCGGAGGAGCGCGGCGAGGATGTGCTTGCAGACCCGCTCGCGCCACAGGTGGTCGGCACAGTCGCAGCGAGGCAGGTCGGTGGTGTAGAGGTCGACCCAGTGCGTGTGCTCGCCAGCGCCCACGCGGAATCGGCCGGGGCCGATCCGCTCGGCGGGGAGGGCGAGGCTGCGCTCCAGGCGGTCGAAATCGATGCCGATGTGGTCGATGGCGATGGCGGGTTCGGGCACGGCGAGCTCCGGGGTGAGCAGGCCCCAAATATAACCCGAAACCGCGACTGCTGGAAGTGATGTTAGCTGTTGGGGGGTAGTGGCTTACAGGGCTCCGACGAGCGGCGGATGTGCCCGGTCCTTGGCCACGGCGAGCTGGCGCACCAGCCGGGCGCTCACCGTGCCGTTCCGCCCGCTCTCACATGCGGCGCCGCGCACGCCGAGCACGTCCGGACCGATCGCGCGGACGAGATCTATTTGATCGACGGCCAGCGAGCCCGCAAGCGCCGTGAGGAGGCGGCGGCGCCGCGCTTCGGCCAGCCACTGGCGGATGTCAGTGGGCGAGTCCCAGGCAAAGAGCCCCCGGCCATCCTTGCTCCAGGTATCGAGCAGGACGCCGCGCGCCCCTGCCTCGGCGGCCGCATCCACGATCGTGTGACGGTGGACCGTCCCGGCACGCTGATGATCGGCGTAGGCGACCGCGATCACCTCCGGCTCGAGTGCCGACCCTCGCGCCGCCGCGACCGCCGCCTCGAGCACCGCCCGAACCGTTGTCCCCTCGGCCAGGCCGGAAAACCCGATCTTCACGTACAGCTCAGTCGGCCGGTGAGGAATTGCGCGGATCAGCTCAAATGCGTCCCGAGCCGCCCCGGGCGTGGAGTGATCCCCCAGCGCAACGCTGAGCGGCATCCCATCCGGCACCGCGGACGCGATGCGCGCGAGCTCGACCGGGTCCACCGCACCAAGCGATCCCTGGCTCGGCTCCTTGGCGTCGATAATCTCGGCCCCGCCCTCAACCGCGGCCTCCACTTCCCCCGCCGACCGCACGCTCACCAACAGCCGCATCCCTGCTCCCTTGTGAGTTGCTATGGCCCTGATATGTTGGGACTCTTGAAGTTAGCGCCGGTGAGCGAGCCGGGGGAGGCGGCGTGAGGCTGGATGGAAAAATCGTGCTGGTCACGGGCGCATCGAGCGGCATCGGACGCGCGATCGCGCTGGGTTGCGCCCGCGAAGGAGCGGACCTCGCCATCACCTACCGCGCCAATGCCGACGGGGCTGAGCAGGCCGCCGGAGAAATCCGCGGGCTGGGCCGGCGGGCCGAAGTGATCCGGGCCGATATCAGTCGGGAGGCTGACATCACCGCGCTCCGGCGCGCGATGGCGGAGCGGTTCGATCGGGTAGACGGGTGGATCAACAACGCCGGCGCGGACATCCTCACCGGTGCCGGCGGCAAGGTTTCCCGTCTGGAGAAACTGGACCGGGTGCTGGCGGTGGACCTGCGCGGTACCATCCTCGCCTCGTGGGCGGCCGCCGAGGCCATGGGCTCGCGCGGCGGGGCTATCGTCAACATGTCCTGGGACCATATCACCCTGGGCATGGCAGGCGAGAATCCCATCCTCTATAGCGCGGCCAAGGGCGGCATTGCCAGCTTCAGCAAGTCGCTGGCGCGGCAGCTGGCCCCGGCCATCCGGGTCAACATCCTGGCGCCGGGCTTCATCGAGACGGCCTTCGGCGAGCAGGCGGACCAGGACTGGTACCGGAGCGTCGCGGAGCAGACCCCGCTCCAGCGCTGGGGCCGGCCGGACGACCTGGTGGGGGCCGCCCTGTTTCTGGTGTCCGACGAGTCCCGGTTCGTGACGGGACAAATGATTATGGTCAACGGTGGCGTCGTGATGTAACGCAGCCCAGAACGGAAGGAGTGAATCATGCCCGCGACGAAGGAACGGACCTACAACGAATCGGAGATTGCCGAGCGGCTCAAGGAGCTGCCCGGCTGGTATTTCGAGGACGGCTGGATTCGCCGGGTATTCAAGACCGATGGCTGGCCCACCACGCTCATGCTGGTGAACGCCGTCGGTTACCTGGCGGAGGCGGCCTATCACCATCCCGACCTCACGGTGACCTGGGGTCGGTTGACGGTGAAGCTGCAGAACCATGCCGCCGGCGGGATTACGGACAAGGATTTCGAGCTGGCGCGCAAGATCGAGGAAGTGGCGCTGTGGCGGCCCAGCGGCGGGGCCCTCGAGGGCACGCCCAACAAGTGGGTGCGGCCGGGGGACCCACGGTAGCGACAGCCGCAACGCCCCGCAAAGTCCTGTTCGTCACCGGACGGCTCGCCGAGCCGGCGCTTCGGCGCGTGCTCGACGAGATGGCTCCGCCGTTCGAGGCGGCCATCGCGGTCATGAAGATCACGGTGGCTGCCTTGATGACGACGCCGTGGATCGCGCGATTTCTCGAGGTACCGGCCGACACCGATCTGGTGCTGCTGCCGGGTCTGGTAGAGGGCGACACCGAGATCCTTCGCCAGCGCTACGGCGTGGCGGTCGAAAAGGGCCCCAAGGATCTGCGCGAGATCCCGGGATATTTCGGGCGGGCGCAGACCGCTCTCCAGTATGGCGGCTACGACATCGAGATCCTCGCCGAGATCAACAACGCTCCCAAGCTTTCCCGAGAAGCCATCCGCGCCGCGGCCGACTACTTCCGCGCGAGCGGCGCCGACCTCATCGACATCGGCTGTACGCCCGGCGTCGAGTTCCCCAGCCTGGGCGCGGTGGTCCGCGAGCTCCGCGGCGCCGGCATGCGGGTGAGCGTGGACAGCTTCGAACCGCGGGAGATCCGCACCGCCGTGGAGGCCGGCGCGGAGCTGGTGCTGAGCGTGAAC
>DASSMN010000588.1:0-9482 GCA_035688885.1 Gemmatimonadales bacterium | reverse complement strand
ACCGGTGGCACCGGCACCAGAGCGGTGCTGGTGGTGCTCGCGCTCGTGATCGGGGCCGGCGGCCTGAGCGCGCAGGTCGGGCACGCGCCCGATAAGTCGCCGTATCGGGACATCCGGAAGGGCCACACCATCACGGCGCTGTACGGCAAATTCGGCGGCAGCGGCGGCGAGTTCGGGATCGGGCCGCACGACGGGCCGACCTACGGGTTCCGCTACGACATTCGAACCGCCTCGGCCGTCCAGATCGGGCTCGGCTTCGCGCACGGGAGCCTCGATCGGCTGATCGTCAATCCGTTCGTGGCGCTGGCCGACCGGGTGTCGGGCCCGGTCAAGCAGAGCGTGAACTTCGCCGAGCTGAACCTCCAGCTCAATCTCACCGGCGGAAAGACCTGGCACCGGCTGGCGCCGTTCGTCGGGTCGGGCGTGGGCCTCACGTTCCCCAGCAGCACGCCGCAGGACACCAGCCGCTTCACCTTCGGGCACAAGATCTACCTCGCACCGTTCACCGGACTGCGCATCTTCGTGACCGACCGACTGTCGCTTCGAGGCGAGGCCCGGGTGGCGTTCTGGAAGCTCAAGTATCCGACCACGTTCACCACCGAGCCGCCGTTGGAGCCGGGAACGCCGGACCATTCGAACGCCGTGATCACCGACGGTCGGCTCAACGAGTGGACCACCAGCTCCTGGCTCACCGTCGGCCTGGGCTATTCCTTCTCTCCCTGACCATGCCAGGCTCGTTGTCCCGGGTGGTCGGCTTCCGGGCCCTGCACCGGTTCTACCGGCCGGAGTGGAGCGAGCAGCAGAACCGGGCCGCCTTCGGCCCGCTGTCCGACGCCCCGGGGCACGCGCACGATTACCAATGTGTGGTAACGGTGGCCGGCTCGCTCGAGCCGCTCCACGGCATGGTGATGGATCTCGCCGAGCTCGACCGCATTCTCCAGGAAGAGGTCGTCGCGCGGTTCGACGGCCGGCACCTCAATCTCGACGTGCCGGAATTCGCCTATGGACGCGCCTTGCCGACCTGTGAGGCCATCGCCGCGCACGTCTATGCCCGGGTGGCGCCGCGCCTCCCCGGTGGGGTGGCGCTCGAGCGTGTACGGATCGCGGAGGATCCCAGCCTGTATGGCGAGTGCACCGGCATTCCATGAGGATGGCGTAGGCCCCTGGCCCTGTGCAGGGCCCCGGCGCTGCCGCCGTCTCCACGTTGCAGACCGGCACCGGCGGCGCCTGGCCCGCTTGCGCCGGTGGCATCCCGCCCCGACGGTCAGTGCCGCCTGACCGTGCCCACGTGGCCGCGATCCTTCGCTCGGCCCGGCGGATCGCGGTGGTGGGCCTGAGTCCCAAGCCCGAGCGACCGAGCCATGGGGTCGCGAGCTACCTGCAACGGGCCGGGTATACGATCATTCCGGTCCGGCCCACGACGCGGTCCATTCTGGGCGAACCGGTGCAGCCCGACCTCAAGACGGCGGCAGCGGCCGCCGGCCCGATCGACATCGTCGACATCTTCCGGCGCTCGGAATTCGTCCCCGCGCTGCTGGACGATCTTCTCGCGGTGCACCCGCGGCTGGTGTGGATGCAGGTGGGCATCCGGGACGATGATACGGCGGCGCGGCTCGAGGCGGCCGGCATACCCGTGGTGATGGACCGCTGCCTGGCCGTGGATCACTATTCGCTGGGAGGCTGATCGGATGAGAACGTCTGTCGCCGCCATCCTGCTGCTCGCGGCGTTGGTCACCCCGCTCGCGGCCCAGGCGACACGTGACCGGCCCACGCTGGTCTTCACCGTCTCCGGCGCGTACCTCGACGGGATCCGGCTGTGGACCGTCCCCGACCAGCCGGTGGAAGACAACACCCTCGGCACCCTCACCGACCACTTCTTTCTCCGCCGGAACGTCAAGAAGACGCTGGGCGCCGGCTTCTCCGGTACCTACTATCGCGGGGCGCACCTCGGCATCACAGCCGAGGCGTTCCTGATGGGTCTGGGCTACAGCGATATCTGCACCATCGCCGAGCCGGCGCAGTCGCAGCTGAACGTGCAGCGCTGCCAGTCGATCACCGACCGCGATCGCTCGGCGGCCGCGGTCACCACGTCCGCCGGGTTCGTCTATCGCGTCGGGGCGGACGAGTTCATTTCCCCGTTCGTCCGCG
This sequence comes from Gemmatimonadales bacterium, assembly GCA_035688885.1. GTDB lineage: Bacteria > Gemmatimonadota > Gemmatimonadetes > Gemmatimonadales > GWC2-71-9 > CAVVWJ01. The sequence continues at coordinate 7,334 of DASSMN010000588.1, read as the reverse complement.
CGACCGGCGGGGTCCTGATCAACAACCAGAGTCCGCTGCTGCTGGTGGGCCAGGCCGAGAATGGCGCGGAGCTGGTGATCTACGACGACCCCAATACCGGGACCCGCCTCCGTCCGGCCTTTCTGCTCGGGGCCGGCGCCACCATCGCGGCGGGCCGCGGCTACCAGATCCGCTGGGAAATCCGCGATAACATCGTAGGGATTCAGAAGGTCACCGGCGCCGCGCCGCGGGGCACCATCCCGCCGCATGAAACCAGCTACCGCCACATCTTCAGCCTCAACCTGGGCCTCGACGTCATCCTCGAGAAACGGCGCGGGAGACGGTACTGAGCCAGCCGGCCGCTCGCGGCGCGATCCTGGCGGGGGGCGGCGCCACCCGGTTCGGCGGCCGGCCCAAGGGGCTGGAGCGAGTGGGGGGCGAGCGGATCCTGGACCGGGTGGCGGAGGTCCTGATTGAGGCGCTGGGCGCTCCGCCCCTGCTGATCGCCAACGATCCCGACGCAGCCGCGTGGCGCCCCGATCTCCGCCTGGTCCGTGACGTTCGGCCGGGCCAGGGATCGCTCGGCGGGCTCTACACCGCGGTCATCGAGGCACCGGCCCCGGTGGTGTGCGTCGCGTGGGACATGCCGTTCGTCACGGCGCCGCTGCTCCGCGCCCTGGCGCACGGGCTGGATGATCACGACGCGCTGCTGCCCTGGAGTGCGCGGCGCCACGGCGTCGAGCCGATGTGTGCGGTCTACGGACCCGGCTGCCGGGACGCCATCGCGGCCTGCCTCGACGCCGGCGACCTGCGTGCGGTCGCCTTCCACCCGCGCATATCTCTCGGTATCCTCCCTCTGTCCGACCTCCGGCGCTTCGGCGACCCTGAGCGCCTGTTCCTCAACGTCAACACCGCGGACGATCTCGCGCGCGCGGACGAGCTGTGGCGTCGACTCGAATCCTCTCGATAATCGGCCGGAAGGGCGCGGGAAAGACCACGCTCACCGTGGCGCTGGCCAGTGAGCTGGCGCGGCGGAATCGCCGCGTGATGACCATCAAGCACGGGCATCACCCGGCCGAGGTGGACCGGCCGGGCAGCGACAGCTGGCGCCACTTCCAGGAGGCCCGCGCGGAGCGGGTCCTGCTGGTGACCCCGCGCGAGCAGGTGCTGTTCGACCGGACCGAGGACACCTACGATCCCATCGCGTTGGCGCGCCGCTATCTGAGCGACGCCGACGTGGTGCTGGTCGAGGGATACAAGCGGGCGCCGATTCCCAAGATCGAGGTGTTCCGCCGGTCGATCTCGCCGACGCCTCTCTACGACCCCGGGTCGCCCGAGGCCGGACGCTGGCAGGCGATCGTCACCGACGACCTCGACTTCGACGCGCCGACCCGCATCATCCACTTCCAGGACACCATGTGGCTTCAGCTGCTCGCGACCATCACCATGGAGCAGGCGCTGCCACTGGACTCGTGACCCCCCCGCTGGCCGCGGCCGAGGCGGCGCGGCGCATCCTCGCCGAGGTTCCCCGCCAGCCCGCGCTCCGCGTGCCGCTCGACGACGCGCTCGACAGCGTGCTCGCCGAGCCGGTCGTGAGCCCGCTCGATATCCCACCCTGGGCCAACAGCGCCATGGACGGCTATGCCGTCCGAGGCGACGACGTGGCCGGCGCCAGCGCCGAGCATCCGGTGCGGCTTCGCGTGGTGGAGCACATCCCGGCCGGCGCGTTTCCTACCCGCAGCATCGGACCCGGCGAGAGCGCGCGGATCTTTACCGGCGCGCCGGTGCCCGACGGCGCCGACACCGTCGTGCGGCAGGAAGACACCGATCTGGGCGCCGAGCGCGTGACCATCGTGAGCGACCGCGATCGAGGCAGCAACGTCCGGCCCGCGGCCGAGGACATCCGACGGGGCGCCACGGTGCTTCCGGCGGGAACCGTGCTGGGCCCGGCGCAGCTCGGCGTGCTGGCGTCGCTCGCGGTGGCGCACCCGCTGGTCTACCGCCGCCCGCGGGTCGCGATCCTCGGGGGCGGCGATGAGATCGTGGACGTGGACCAGCCCGAAGAGATCCTGAGCGGCCGGAAGATCGCCAGCAGCAACACCCACACGCTGGTGGCCATGGTTCGCAGGGCCGGAGGCGAGCCCGTCAATCTCGGCATCGCTCGCGACACGCCGGAGAGCCTGCGCGAGCACCTGGGCCGGGCGCTCGACTGCGATCTGCTGGTCACGTCCGCGGGCATCAGCGTGGGTGAGCACGACTATGTGCGCACGGTGCTCGAGGAGCTCGGCGGCGAGCAACGCTTCTGGCGCATCCGCATGCGGCCCGGTGCGCCGGTCGGGTTCGGCCACGTGGGGGGCATCCCCTGGATCGGGCTGCCGGGAAATCCGGTGAGCACGATGGTGACGTTCGAGCTGTTCGTTCGCGCCGCCATCCGGAACATGAGCGGCCACGAGCTGCCGTTTCGCCGGAGCGTGCGGGTCACGATGGGCGAGCCGATCTCCCTCACGCCCAAGCTGCAGCACTTCCTGCGCGGCATCGTCACCTTTGGACCCGGCGGGCCCACCGCCAGGCTCACCGGACCGCAGGGATCGGGGCTGCTCACCTCGATGGCACGCGCCAACGCGCTGCTGGTGGTTCCCGAGGGTCAGCTCGAAACGGCGGCAGGAGCCGCGATCCAGGCCATCCTGCTGGACGACGTCGTGCATCAGGCCGAGCCGCCGTTCTGACCGCCGGACGCGAGCTGTCTCCGCCCTGGGCGACGGGCACCGCGTCGGGCTCCGCCAGGCGAGCTACCGGCTCTGGAGCTCCATCCGCCACAGGTCGCTCTCGCGCTCGGAGGCGGTGAAGTAGAGCCGCCGGCCATCGGTGGCGAATTCGGCGCGGGAGGAGGTCCGGACCGGATCGTCGAACCGCACCAGCTCGCGGGGCTCGCCTCCGGTCGCCGGAATGGCCCAGAGGCTGGCGTTGCCGCGGGAGTCCAGCGCCTTGTAGTAGATGGTGTGGCCGTCGGGACTCCACTGCGCAAGGAGCGGTGCCGGCTTCCCCGCCGAATCGCCGACGTCGACCAGCAGGCGCGGCGCGCCGCCGGCCGAGGCAATCACCCACAGGCGCGAGTTTCTGAGATAGAGAATGGACCCGCCGTCAGGCGACCAGCGCGCATCCTGGCCGCCGGCGGTGGTGAGCTGCCGGGAACTGCCCCACCGTCCCGCCGTGTCGCGCTCGACCACGTAGAGCTCGAACCGGCCCGACCGATCCGAGTGAAAGACGAGGTGACGGCCGTCGGGCGACCACCCCGGATACCGCTGGTTCCCGGAGTCGCGGTTCACTGGCCCCGCCGAGCCGCCGTCCACCGGCATGACGAACAGCCGCCGCCGACCCTGGCGGAACCCGTAGTAGGCGAGCTCGCGGCCATCGGGCGACCAGGAGGGCATGAAGTCGTCGTCCGAATCGGAGGAGATCTGTTGCGGGTCTCCGCCGGTGACCGGCACCCGGTAGATGGCCTGGTGGCCGCCGCGGTCGGAGTCGAACGCGAGCCACCGCCCGTCGGGCGAGAGGCCCAGGCCCTCGATCGACTGGTGACCGGTCGTCAGCGCGGTCGCCAGGCTCGAGGACACGGGGCCGCTCGCCGGCAGGGCCAGCGACCAGATGTTGGCGTAGTCCGAGAAGTCGGCGTACACCAGCACTCGGCCGTCCGGCGAGAGGGCCAGCCCATGGAGACCGAGCCCGGTGGTCAGACGCACCGGCTCGCCGGTTGGACGACCGTCCCGCCCCAGCTCGACTCGGTACAGGTCGCGACTGCCGTCCCGATCGGAGATGAAGAGGAGGCCGCGTCCATCAGGGAGCCACACCGGGCTGGTGTTGAGCGAGGCGGCTTCGGTGATCCGCGTCGGCGCTCCCCCGGCGGCCGAGACGATCCAGATGGCGCTCGGGGCGATGTTGCCGATCGCGTCCGGCGCGTACACGAACGCGGCGTTTCCGGCGACGAAGGTAAGCCGGCTGCCATCGGGCGACCAGGCCAGTGAGTGCGGCTGGTCCAGGCTGGCCAGCCGGGTGACCGGCCCCCCGTCCGTGCCCCGCAGGTCGATGTCCCGACCCACCGCGTAGGCGATCCGCCGGCCGTCGGGTGACCAGGCCAGGTAACTCGGCCCTTCCTCACTCCAGGCGCCCTCACCGTTCACCACCGGCCCGGTCGACGCCACCAGCAGCTTGGGATCACCGCCCAGCGCGGGCACCACGTAGATGGCGTGGTTGGTCTCGAGGCTCAGCCGAGTGCCGTCGGGAGACCAGCGCGGCCAGTGCTGATCGCCGCCCAGGTTGTCGGCCACCGAAATGGTCCGACCGCCGGCGAGCTGCCGGATGTAGATCCGCAAGCGGCCGGTGGGACCGGCCGCGAAGGCGAGGAACTTTCCATCCGGCGACACCGCCGGATGGACCTCGAGCCCCGGCTCCGCCGTCAGCCGGCTGATGCGACCGATGCGCGGCGCAGTCGGGGCCGGCGCGCGAAGCACGGTGGCCGCCGCGAGCGCCACGGCGCCCAGGGCCCCCGCGGCAACCGCCCACCACCCCCAGGCGAGGCGCCTGCCGCCAGGCTCCTGGGCCAGGACGGCGGACCGAGGTGCAGGTTCGGTTGCAGTGATGACTGGAACGGCGGCCTGGGCGCCGGGCGCTGCGGCGTTCACAGTGATTACCGGAACGGCCGCCGGCGCGCCGGGTAGTGCAGCGTTCGCCCCCTCTGGCGGGGCCGTGGGTTGCGGAGCCTCGCGTGCCGAGGGCCCGGGAGCAGCCGCAGGCGGGGTCATGGCCGCCGCCTGCTCGCGGATCCGCCCTGCCAGCGCCAGGACCTCCGCGTCAGGTGGGGCCTCGAGCTCCTGCTGCATCAGAACCTCGTACACCCGCGCGTGGTGCAGCGCGGCCGAACGATCTCCCGCCGCCACCAGCGCCTCCATGAGCCCCACCGCAACCCGACCGTTCAACGGGTCCTGCGCCGCCAGCTTGCGCCACCACTCGGCGGACCCGGTGTGATCGCCGCGCTCGCTGGCCTGCTCCGCCAGCCGCCGGAGCGCCGTAGCACAGTCGCGCGCCAGGCCCGCCCGCTCTTCTTCCAGCCAGCGCTCGAACTCGGGCGCGTCCGAGATATGGAAGCCATCGAGAAAAGGGCCGATGTACACGGCAACAGCCTGATCCAGCCGGCCGCTCCTCACGGCCTCGGTGAACAGGGCGACATCGCTGGTGATCAGGTCGGGATTGAGACGGACGTCGCGAGTGCCGAGGAAGATCTCGTCAGCGCCGACTTCCTGGCGAAGCGCGTACAGGGCCTGGTTGAGCCCCCGCCGCGCACGGTCCTCGTCGGTCTCGGGCCAGAGGAGGCCGAGCATCCGGTCGCGAGTCAGACCGTGCTCGCCGGCCGAGGCCAGGAGGGCGAGCAACGCCAGCCGGCGCGGCTGGGAAGCGGCGCCGCTCAGCCGCTGCCCATCGCGCTCGACGAACAACCTGCCGAACGTGTTGAGGCGTAACAGGTTGAACTCGGTGATTTCAGGGTGACCGCGGGATGCGATGTTACCGGCTCAATTTGAGGCCCGCATCCACCCGCGGCAAGCATCCGGAGCGTCCATGCAAGCCGACACCGAGCGCCTGATCAGGGAAAGCTGGGCCCGCTTCCAGCCGGTCGCGGTCCCCTCGGCGCGGTTTTTCTACGAGAAGCTGTTCGAGCTCGATCCCGAGGCCGCCCGCCTGTTCTCGCACACCGACATGGACGCGCAGGGCCGGAAGGTGATGCGGATGTTCGCCGAGATCGTGCGGACCCTGGACCAGCCGGAAGCTCTGGTCGCGGAGGTCGCCGACCTCGGGCGCCGGCACGTGCACTACGGGGTGCACGACGCGCAGTACGACTCGGTGGGCACCGCCCTGCTCTGGACCCTGGAACAGGGACTGGGGGAGGCCTTTACGCCTGACATCCGCGATGCCTGGACCGAAGCGTACCTGTACATCTCGACCATCGCTCGGCGCGCTACGATGCGGGTCTCCAAAGAGTACCAGGCCATTCGCGGCTCGCGAGAGAATCCGACGATGCCCTGAGCTCTTAGGCCCGGCCCATACCTGCGCGCCGGGGTCGGGCCGGGCCGGCGTCCTGACTGCAAGTCGTTGCCCGGTAGCCGCTTGACTCCACGGGCGCCCCCGTCTACATTACCCGGTGCTAGAAGGGGAGTAGCTCATCCGCCAAGAGCGGACGACTGGATCGTCAAGACTGTCCGAACTCGTTCGGGCACGGTCCAGCGGGGTGCGGGAAGTTCGGCTTCCCGCCATCAGAGCGAGACCTTCGTCCACGCGCAAGCGGAGCGGACGGGGTCTCGCTCTTTTTCATTTGACCCCATCATGTCGCAGAGGAGCGCATGAACAACATCAAGACCATGGTCCTGATGGCCGGCCTGATGGGCCTGTTCCTGCTCGCCGGACAGCTGCTCGGTGGGTCGCAGGGCCTGCTGCTCGCGTTGATCGTGGGCGGCGCATTCAACTTCGTGATGTACTTCTTCTCGGATAAGATGGTGCTCCGGATGTACCGGGCGCAGATCGTCAGCGAGGAGCAGGCGCCCGAGCTGTACCGGATGGTGGACCGGCTCCGGCAACGGGCCGGACTGCCGATGCCCGTGATCGCGGTGGCGCCGCACGAGCAGCCCAATGCGTTTGCCACCGGCCGCAATCCCGAGCACGCGGTCGTCGCGGTCACTACCGGGATCCTCAAGTACATGCCGCAGGAGGAGCTCGAGGGCGTGCTGGCCCATGAGCTGGCGCACGTGAAGAACCGCGACATGCTGATCACCACCATCGCGGCCGGGGTGGCAGGCGCCATCAGCAACCTGCCCTACCTCATCATGTTCGGTGGGGGCCGGGACGACGACGGCCACCCACTGGCCCAGCTCGCCCTGCTGCTGCTCGCGCCGATCGGCGCCATGCTGATCCAGTTCGCGGTGTCGCGCCAGCGGGAATTCGAGGCCGACCGGGTGGGCGCCGAGATCCTGGGGCGGCCCATGCCGTTGGCCAACGCGCTCCGGCGGCTCGACGCGCTGGCGCACCAGATCCCGATGCAGGTGGCGCCGGCCGCGGCGTCGCTGGCCCAGGTGAACCCGCTGGCCGCCCACGGTGGCGGTCTCACGCGTCTGTTCAGCACCCATCCGCCCACCGAGGTGCGGGTGGAGCGGCTCGAGGCGATGGCGGCCCGGTAAGTGGGCCAGCACGGGCTGGCCGTCTGGCTCGGCTTCACGGGGCTCGTCGTGGCCCTCCTGGTGCTCGACCTGGGGGTGCTGAACCGGCGGTCCCACGTGCTGTCGATGAAGGAGGCGATGAGCTGGAGTCTCGGG
>DASSMN010000365.1:0-9827 GCA_035688885.1 Gemmatimonadales bacterium | reverse complement strand
GACGAGCTGGACCAACACCTCGGCTGGTTTCGACAGCTCCTCGAGCTGCAGCAGGATACGCACAGCCCCGAGGAGTTCCTCGAGTTTCTGAAAATCGATCTCTACCAGGACGAGATCTTCGTTTTCACGCCGCGGGGCGATGTCAAGCGGCTCCCGAAGGGGGCCACGCCGATCGACTTCGCGTTCCACATCCACACCGACGTCGGCCTGCACTGTCAGGGCGCCAAGATCAACGGGCGAATCGCGCCGCTGCACCGCGAGCTCAAGAGCGGCGACACGGTGGAGATCCTGACCGGGACCGGCGCCAAGCCCAGCCGGGACTGGCTGAGCCACGTGCGGACCGCTCGGGCACGGCACAAGATCAAGCAGTGGGTCAACCATGAGGAGGAGACGATCAGCCTGGGTCTCGGCCAGGAGATTCTGGCTCGTGAGGTCCGGAAGCGGCGCCTCGAGCCGCCCGACGATGCGCGGCTGGCCAAGGCGGCAACCACCCTCTCGCTGGCCGACGGCCGAGGGCTCGAGATCGCCGTGGGCCGCGGCGACGTGCCGATCGGCCAGGTCATTCGGGCGCTGTATCCGGACCTGGGGTCCGACGAGATCATGGAGCCCAAGGCCACCGTATTCGGCCGCGTCATCGACCGGATCCGGCTGGGCCGCGGCATCAAGATCCAGGGCGTGGACGGGCTCATGGTGCGCTACGCCCAGTGCTGCCAGCCGGTCCCTGGCGACTCGGTGGTCGGCTATGTCACGCAGGGCCGCGGCATCTCGATTCACCGGTCCGACTGCCCCAACCTGCTCACGCTCGCGGCCGAAGAGCGGCGGGTGGACATCGACTGGCAGGAAACGGCCGGGGAGTCGTTTGCGGTGCGGCTTGCCGTGAGCGGCGAAGATCGGCGCGGCCTCTACGCCGACATCATGGAGGCGGTGAGCCAGACCGGCACCAACATCCGCGGCGCCGACCTGCACACCAAGGACGGTTCCGTGTTCGGCACCATCTTCGTGGAGGTGGACAACCTGCCCCACCTGGGCAAGGTCATGAAGGCGGTGCGGAAGGTGAAGGGCGTCACCGAGATCGAGCGGAGGGACTCGCCAAGCAACTGACTCCGGACCTGCACGGCCCTCGCTCGACCGGCAACTCGTGACCTGTCTGGAGCTCCCCCCGCCAACGCCACCTGACTGTGTACCCTCGCCCGTTCGCGAGCCGCTTCCGGCCGGCTGGCCCGCATGACCTTGCGCTCTGGAGGCTCCGGTCTGGGGAGCGAGCCCGAATCGATGTATAGTGTAACGGGGTGGGGAGGGGAGGATTGCCTGACTCGTTCGTGGAGGCACCCGATGCCAGACGACAAGCAGCCGAAGGCCGATTTCAGCGACGTCGAGGGCGGCAGCTCCTCGACGGCACCGCCGGCGCCGTCCAGTGGCCGGACGTATACGGTGGTCAAGGGCGACAGTCTGTCCAAGATCGCCAAGCAGTTCTACGGCAATGCCAGCCAGTGGAAGAAGATCTACGAAGCCAACAAGGACACGATCAAGAATCCCGATCTCATCTATCCCGGTCAGACCTTCAAGATCCCTGATGCCTGACCGCCAAGGAGTCCTCTCATGATTCGGTCTCGCAGGTTGGTGTGGGCCGCCGGTCTCGGACTCGTCGTAGTCGGGGCGGCCTCGTGCAAGAAGAAGGAGCCTCCGCCGCCCGCCGAGACCTCGGCCGCGCCGGCGCCGGCCCCCGCGCCGCCCGCGTTCGCGGTGCAGGGCATCGAGCTCGGCAAGACCGTGGACGCCGACAAGAAAGTCGCGGCACCGACGACCACGTTCGGTCGCAAGGACACCATCTACGCCTCGGTCACCACCGAGGGCGCGGCGCCGAGCAAGACCCTCTCGGCCAAGTGGACGTTTCAGGACGGGCAGACGGTGAAGGAACAGTCGCAGTCGATCGCGCCAACCGGCCCCGCCGCCACCGAATTCCATATCTCCAAGAAGGGCCTCTGGCCGGCGGGCAAGTACAAGGTCGAGGTGTCGGTGGACGGGTCGCCGGCCGGCAGCAAGGACTTCGAGATCAAGTAGTGGCCAACTACTGGATCCTCAAGACCGACGCCGATACGTACGCGTTCGACCAGCTGGCCCGCGATCGGCGGACCGTGTGGGACGGCGTCTCGAATGCCCTGGCCCTCAAGCATATCCGGAGCATGGCCAAGGGCGACCAGCTGCTGATCTATCATTCGGGCGACGACAAGGCCCTGGTGGGACTCGCTCGCGTGGTGTCGGATCCCTACCCGGATCCCAAGGCCAAGGATCCCAGGCTGTATGTGGTGGACGTAGAGGCCGGAGAGCCGCTCGCGAGGCCGGTGACGCTCGCGGAAGTCAAGGCTGATCCGGCGTTCGCCGATCTCGGCTTGGTCCGGATGTCCCGGCTGAGCGTGATTCCGGTTCCGGCCGAGCAGTGGAGGCGCTTGCTCGGAATGGCCAAGGCCGGGTAGCCCGTCTCGAAGTGCGAGGGGCCCGCGTCGCGAAATCGGCGGCGCGGGCCCCTTTTTCGTCGTGCAACACTTGGCCTCTCTGGCCCGGGTGACCCCGATCACCGCGACATGACCCCGGATACCGCCACCTAATTGGGCTCGCGCCGGCACCCCGCCGGTGGCGCCACACCGCTCACGGAGGCCAGATCATGGGGATCGCTTGGAAGATTCTGCCGGCTGCCACTTCTGCCGTCGTGCTGCTCGCGTGTGGCGGCCCTCGCGACCGGGGCACGGAAACCGCCGCGGTCGACACCGCCGCTCGGGCAGCGGACTCGGCGGCCCGAGCGGCCCGCAGCGGCCCGCAGCGGGTCGGCATCGTGATGATCGGCAAGAAGCTCGGCCCGGAGAACCGGATTGCGGAGCCGACCTTCCAGTTCGCTCCCCAGGACACGGTGTACGTCTCGGTTGGCATTCAGGGCGCGCCCGCGGAGGGCAAGCTGTCCGCGCGGTGGCTGGCGCAGACGGGGAAGACCCTGGACTCCACGGCCACGCCGATCGCGGCCGGCGACACGACGAACAAGGAGTTTCATCTCGCCCCGCCGAAGGGGTGGCAGCAGGGGACCTACCTGGTGACGCTGTATCTCAATGGTGACTCGGTCGAGGCCAAGACGTTCGCCGTGCGGAAGCAGGGGTGAGGATGGATCGTGCGGGATCTCTCGGGTGAGGGATCCCGCACGGTTCGGCTGATAGGCCGATAGGGCGATAGGGCGATAGCTCGCCCACTTCCGTGTGCCAGCCCGGTTACCTTCGCAGGACGTCTGTCCGTCTGTCCGTCTGTCTCATTGACATTCCGCTTCCCGCCCGGCAGACTACCGCGACGCCTTCCAGCGCCTCCTCCTTACCCGACCGGGGTGAAGCCGTGACCTCCCTCGATGTTAGAGCCGCCGCTCCCGCCCAGGATCGCGGTGCCCCTCGCGCGCACCCCGACGTTCAGCATTGGATCGGCGGACAGCACGTCCCCGGTGGTCCCCATTTTCTCGACGTGGTGAACCCGTCGACTGGGGCGACCATCAGTCGCGTGCCGCTCGGAGGCACGGCCGAGGTGGAGCAGGCGTATCAGGCCGCGCGACGGGCCTGGCCGGCGTGGTCGGCCACGCCGATCAAGGAGCGGGTGCAGGTATTCTACCGGTACAAGGCGCTGCTCGAGCGCCACCTGGTCGAGCTCGGGAAGCTGGTCACCGAGGAACACGGCAAGGTGGCGAGCGAAGCCGAGGCGGAGGTCCTCAAGGCCATTGAGCTCACCGAGTTTGCCTGCTCGCTTCCCCAGATTGCCGTGGGTGAAGTGATGGAGGTGAGCCGAGGGGTCGAGTGCCGGCTCGAGCGCCACTCGCTCGGCGTCGTGGCATCGATCAATCCGTTCAACTTCCCCTCCATGGTGCCGCATTGGTCGTTCGCCAACGCGATCGCGCTCGGCAACACGTTCATCATGAAGCCGTCGGAACAGGTGCCGCTGAGCGCCGGCCGCATCGCCGCGCTGCTCGAGGAGGCCGGGCTCCCGGCCGGCGTCTTCAACGTGGTCCACGGCGGGCGCGAGGCGGCGGAGGCGATCCTCGATCACCCCGGCATCGAGGCGGTGAGCTTCGTGGGCTCGACGGCGGTCGCCAAGGAGGTGTACCGGCGCGGCAGTGCCGCGCTCAAGCGGGTGCTGGCCTTGGGCGGCGCGAAGAACCACGTCATCGTCATGCCGGACGCGGACCCCGAGATGGCCGCCGGCGGCGTGCTCGCCGCGATGAGCGGGTGCACCGGCCAGCGCTGCATGGCGGCGTCGGTCATGGTGGCGGTCTCCGCCACGGACCACATCGTGGAGCGGCTGGCCGCGCAGGCCCGCACGATGGCCGCCGGGCGCGACGTCGGGCCGGTGATCACGCGGCAGGCCAAGGAACGGATCGAGCGGGCCATCGGCGAGGCCGAGGCGGCCGGCGCCAAGGTGCTGGTCGACGGGCGCAACCCGACGGTGCCGGGGCGGGAGGGCGGCTTCTGGGTGGGACCGACGGTCATCGACTACGTGCGGCCGGACATGCGGATCGCGCAGGAGGAGGTCTTCGGGCCCGTGCTGGCCATCGTCCGGGCGCGGGACCTCGACGAAGCCATCACCGTGGAGAATGCCTCGCCCTACGGCAACGCGGCCTCCATCTTTACCGAGAGCGGCGGCCTGGCCCGGCAGGTGATGCAGCGGGCCAGCGCCGGCATGGTGGGTGTCAACGTCGGGGTGCCGGTGCCGCGCGAGCCGTTCCCGTTCGGCGGCTGGAACGAGTCCAAGTTCGGGGTCGGCGACATCACCGGTCGGAGCTCGATCGAGTTCTGGACCAAGGCCAAGAAGATCACCACCAAGTGGAACCGCGAGGCCGGGACCAACTGGATGGCGAAGTAGCCCTTCCCAAGGAGCAAGCCGTGACCTTGACCGCGCCCGCTCGTCCGGCCATGCCGCCGAGCGACCACACGCCGCACCCGTACCGCGGCCCCTCCAAGGCGGACGTGCTCGCGATGCGGCGGCAGTACTGCCATCCCAGCACGTTCCTGTACTACCGCGAGCCGCTCATGCTGGTCGAGGGGTTCATGCAGTACCTCTACGACGAGACGGGCCGGCGGTATCTGGACATGTTCGCGGGGATCGTGACGGTGTCGTGCGGTCACTCGCACCCCAAGTTCGTGGAGCGGATCAAGGCCCAGCTCGAGGCCATCCAGCACACCACCACGATCTACCTCCATCCCAACTTCCCGCTGATGGCCAAGCGCCTCGCGGGAAAGATGCCGGCTGGTCTCGACGTCACGTACTTCGTCAACAGCGGCAGCGAGGCCAACGACTTGGCGGCGCTGATGGCACGGGCGTATACCGGAAACAACGACATCGTCGGCGTGCGGAACGGCTACCACGGCGGCTCGCCCTCGACGATGGCCCTCACCTCGCACCACACCTGGAAGTTCCCCCAGCAGCCCAACCTCGGCATCCACCATGGCATCAACCCGGACCCGTACCGGAGCCCGTTCATCGGCTCGCCCGAGGAGATCGCGCACAAGAGCGCGGAGGATATCCGGGATCTGATCCGCTACTCCACGCCGGGAAAGATCGCCGCGTTCATCGCCGAGCCGATCCAGGGCGTGGGTGGGGCCACCCACGGCGCGCCCAACTATCTGCGCGAAGCCTACGCCATCGCGCGAGAGCACGGCGGCCTGTGCATCGCCGACGAGGTGCAGACCGGCTTCGGCCGGACCGGTGAGCACTACTGGGGCTTCCAGCGCTCGGGCGTGGTGCCCGACATCGTGACCATGGCCAAGGGCATCGGCAACGGGTGGCCGCTGGCCGCGGTCACCACCCGGCGGGAAATCGCCGAGGCGCTCACCCAGCGGATTCACTTCAACACCTTCGGCGGGAACCCGATCTCGATGGCGGCCGGCCTGGCCGTCCTCGACATCATCGATGAGGACGGCCTGCAGGAGAACTCGCGGGTGGTAGGCGGGCGCCTCAAGGCCGGACTGGAAGAGCTGCAGACGCGCCATCGTCTCATCGGCGACGTGCGCGGGCAGGGCCTCATGCTCGGCTGCGAGCTGGTGCGCGACCGGGAGACCAAGGAGCCCGCGGTGCAGGAGACGCTGGCCGTCTGGGAGGCCATGCGCGAGATGGGGGTGCTGGTGGGGAAGGGCGGCCTGTTCGGCAATACCCTTCGCATCAAGCCGCCAATGTGCATCACGGCCGCCGACGTGGACTTCACGCTCGAGGTGCTGGACCTGGCGCTTGGGAGGGCGACAGGGCGCTAGGGTCCATCGTGATCGGGCGGCAGGACGACGGGGCGGCGCGGGTCAGGCCGCCCTTTGTCATCCCTCGCGTCGTTCCGGACCGCCTCACCACGCCGCCGTTCCGCCTCGCCTCAGCTTGAAAAGCCGATCCCCATGCGTTCCAGCACCCGCAGCATGAGGCTTGGCGCCTCACCTGCGTCCACCCGCCGGAGCGCGCGGGTCACCGCGGCCACCGACCAGCGCCTGAGCGGCTCCGGCGGATACGGGAACGGCTTCTTCTTCACCAGCGACAGCTCGAGCAGCTCACTGGGCCGGTCCAGGGTCAGGTGGGCGAGGATTCGACCGGCGAGCCGCGTGGTCCCCAGGCCATGGCCGGTGTAGCCGAGGGCGTAGCAGACTCGCCCGCCGAGGGCCCGGCCGAAGTACGGCGTCATGCGGGTCGTCGAGCAGATCGGGCCGCCCCAAGCGAACGGGAACTCGAGCCCGGCGAGGGCAGGGAAGTGTCGCCGGAAGCTCTCGCGCAGCGACGCGTAGTGGGCGGGGGAATGATCGCACTGGGGGGCCACCCGATTGCCGGGATAGTAGGCGGCCTCGCTCGTGCCCCACAGGATCCGGTTGTCGGCGGTCAGCCGGTAGTAGTTGAAGAAGGTGCGGCCATCGGTCACGCCCTGGCGCCGGCGCCACCCGATCGCCTCGTGCTGGGCCGCGGTCAGCGGCTCACTGACCAGGATGTAGTCGTAGAGCGGGATGAAGCGGCGGGTCACCGCGGGCAGCAGGTGATGGGTATACGCGCTGGTGGCGAGCACGATGCGTCTGGCGCTGAGCGTGCCGCGTGTGGTCCGGATCCGCGCCGCCGCCCCAGCCGCCTCGACCTGCCGAACGGGGCTCCGCTCCCAGACCCGGACCCCCAGGCGTTCTGCTTCGGCCTTGAGCCCCTCCACCAGCTTGACCGGATCGAGGATGCCTCCTCCGCTGACCTGCACGCCGCCGCGGTAGAGCGGCGAGTGGAGCTCCGCGCGCGCCGCCTCGCCGTCGAGCAGGGTGAAGGAATCGAGCCCCAGAGCGCGCGCGGTTGCGACGGTTCGCCTGGCTTCCTCCACCTGGCTTGGGGTGAGCGCCACCATCAGGCGACCCGTCGGCTCGTAGTCGCAGCGGATGCCGCGCTGCTCGAGGAACGCGGTCAGCTCGGCGACGTTGGTCTCGCCCAGCCGGGCCAGGACGCGAGCTTCATCCTTGCCGAAGTGCTCGATGGCCAGACCATGGCCGTGGTCCACCGTTTCCGACAACATCCCGGCGTTCCGGCCGCTCGCCCCATGCGCCGCGAGGCCCTGTTCGACCACCCCGACGGCAAGCGTCGGCTCGAGGGTCTTGAGGAACAGCGCGGTCCAGAGTCCCGTGAGCCCGGCGCCCACGATCCCGACGTCCACCGCCTCGCTCCCGGACAGCTCGCTCCCCTCGCGCGGCGCGCGGCCGGCGAGCCAGAAGCAGGCCTGTTCGATGGGATCCACGAGGCGTATGGGTCAGGCCAGCGGCGTGACGGCCATTCCGCGCTGGCGCAGGGTCCGATGCTGCCACAGCACCGTCGCGCCGAGCGCGAGCAGGGACACCAGGAGGATCGCGGTGGCCAGCACGTTGATCTGGGGCGGGAATGCGGCCCGTCGGGCGCCGTACACGTAGAGCGGGTACGTGATGCGGTTGCCGGCGTTGAACAGGGTGATGATGAAATCGTCCAGCGACAGCGCGAACGCCAGCATCGCGGCGGCCACGATGCCGGGCGCGATGATCGGCAGGGTCACCTTGTAGAACACCCGGAACGGCGGCGCGCCCAGGTCCATCGCCGCTTCCTCCAGGGTCCAGTCGAACCCCCGGATGCGCGCCCGGACGGTGAGGGCCACGTAGCTCACCGAGAACATGATGTGCGCGATCACGATGGTGTTGAAGCCGGTCCGCGTGTTGAGGTCCAGGAACAGCGACAGGAGCGACGAGCCCAGCACCACCTCCGGTGTGGTGAGCGGCAGCACCAGCAGCAGATTGACCACGCCGCTGCCGCGGAACTTGTAGCGGGTGAGGGCGAGCGCGATGAGCGTCCCGAACACGGTGGCGACCGCGGTAGAAAGGGCCGCCACCCGGAGGCTCAGCTTCATCGACTCGTACAGCGCCTCGTAGGCGAACGGATTCTTCCAGGCGTCGAGCGAGAACGCCTTCCACACGAAGTTGAACTTGCCGGCCGGCTTGTTGAAGCTGTACAGCACGATCACGAAGATCGGCAGGAACAGGTAGGCCAGCACGAAGATGGCCACGCTGTCCATGAGCCACCGGCTGAGCTTGCGCATCAGGCCAGGTCCTCGGTGCCCAGCACCCGGGCGTAGGCCAGCACACCGATGGTGATCACCGCCATGAGCACGAACGAGAGCGATGCCGCCAGCGGGTAGTCCCGCACCTCCAGGAATTGGTTCTGGATCACCGTGCCGATCATCTGCTGGTTGGGACTCCCGAGCAGCTGCGCGTTGATGAAGTCGCCCATCGCCGGGATGAAGGTCAGCAGGCTGCCGGCAAAGACCCCCGGCAGCGAGAGCGGCAGCACCACTTTGCGGAATGCGGCGACCGGCGTCGAATACAGATCTTCCGCCGCCTCCACCAGCCGGCGGTCGATCTTTTCCAGGCTCACGTAGATCGGGAGGATCATGAAGGGCAGGAAGTTGTACGTGAGCCCGCCGACCACCGCGATGGTCGTGTCCAGCAGCCGGCCGCCGTCACCCAGCAGGTGGAGCGACTGGAGCAGCCACACCGCCGGCCCGCCGTCGTTGAGGATGGTCTTCCACGCGAAGGTCCGGACCAGGAAGGTGGTGAAGAACGGCAGCACCACCAGGCCGAGCAGAAGGTTCTTGAGCTTGCCGGCGCGGAACGCGATGAAATAGGCCAGGGGATAGCCCATCGCGAGCGCGATCAGCGTGGCCGTCAGCGCGTAGCGGAACGAGCGAAAAAAGTGAACGCCATAGTTGGTGAGCGCCTTGTGGTACGCGGTCCAGCCGCCCTCGGCGCCCGACAGCGAGGTCTGCGCCAGGGTGATGGTGGGGATGACGAAGAACACCACCAGCCAGAGCATGCCTGGTGCCACCAACAGGTAGGGGGCGAGGCGGCTTCGCCTCGACCCCCCTGATGCAGTGCCGGCCATGAGCCCCTACGCGCCGATCGCGTCCTGGAAGATGCGGTTGAACTCGGTGTCTTCCGCGTCGGTCAGCGCCCGGAACACGTGCAGCCGCGCGCGGAGCTCGTCGGGCGGGTTGACCAGCGGACTCTTGGCCAGATCCGGAAGTTCACCGGCAACGACTACGCCGAGGACCTGGCGTCGGGCAACATCGCCATCGCCTTCGCCTGGTCGGGCGACATTCAGGGCCTCGCGGCCGACAACCCGGATCTCCGGTGGATCGCGCCCAAGGAAGGGGCGATGCTCTACTCGGACAACATGATGATCCCCAAGACCTCGGACCGGAAGGACGAGGCCATGGCCTGGATCAACTACGTGTACGATCCCAAGCACTCCGCCCAGATCGTGGCCGGCGCGCCCTATCTGTCGGG
>DASSMN010000127.1:0-2197 GCA_035688885.1 Gemmatimonadales bacterium | reverse complement strand
TGGCGCCGATGTTGCCGCTCACCGATGACATCGTGCGATCGCCGCTGTCGTTGGAGCCGTCGCCGAAATACCCATCGGCTACCGAGAAGCGGACCCAGTCGTAGCGGGCCCCTCCGCTCAACAGCAGCTCCCCACGCGGGCTCCACTGGACCTGCGCGAACGGCCCCAGTTCGGTGACCATCTCGCGTTGGTTCAGGAAGGCCTGATCGGTCTTGGCCCCGGCAATGGAGACGAAGTTGGCCCGCTCGTCCCGCAGGCGCTGCAGGTCGGCGCCCGCGACCAGGCGGGGTGCGGTTTCCGGAGTGCCTAGCTTCCGGCTCCCGCTCAGGCGGAGCCCGCCCACGGTGCGGTCGATCGTGACGTACGTCCCGTGCGTCGCCCCCGGATTGATGTCGGGGGGTGCCGCGAGCGGGTTCGCGAGGTCCCGGAGCACGCCGAAGACCGTCACGTCGTACTCATTGCCGGCCGCGTCGAAATGCTTGAGGGCGAGCGAGAGCTGCTGCTGTTGGACGTCCTTGTCGGCTCCCCGCAGGATGTTGCTCGCGGCCGCGGAGTCGGCATTGGCCAGATACTCGGTCCGGGTCAGCGCGCCCGGGTTCTGGGCCTTGGGGTTGTCGGCCAGGCTCAGCCGCAGGCTGCCCAGGGTGGACCCGCTGAACGCATAGTCCACGCCGGTGTTGAGCTGCCGGATTTCCGCCGCGCTGTGCTGTCGGAACCCGTCCGCCTTGAACTGCGAAATGGACAGGGTGCCGCTGGCCGCACCGATCCGGCCCGAGGTCCAGCTCTGCCACTTGTAGAAGCCATCATCGTTGCGCTCGCCGCTGCCGCCCTGAATCCGGACCCGCTGGGCGAAAGGTCCCGGGTCGGCGCGCTGGGTCTGGAACGAGATCACGCCGCCCGAGGCGTTCCCGTACAGCGACGAGCTGGCGCCGCGAAGCACCTCGGCGCGCTCGAGGTCGCCGAAGTCCACGTTGGTGAGCTGGCTCTGGCCGTCGGGGAGCGTCTGCGGCACGCCGTCCACCAGTACCTTGAGGCCGCGGATGCCGAAGTTCGAGCGGCTGCCGAATCCCCGGATCGAGATCCGCTGGTCCAGCGAGAAGTTGTACCGGTTGGCGACGACCACGCCCGGTATGTTGCTCAGCGCCTCATCGACGCCGACGGTCTGCTGGCCGCGCTGGAGGGCGGCGCGGTCGAGCACCGCGGTGGCGAAGGGCACCCGGGCCAGGGGCTCGGTGCTTCGGGTCACCGTCACGTTGAGCTCGGGAAGCTCGGTGACGCGGGTAGTGTCCCGGGTGGTATCGGCCCGGGTCGGCTGTTGGGCCGTGAGGAACGAGACGGGGCCAGTCAGAGCGAGCCAGGCCAGCACTGGTACCAATCGGCGCATGAGCACTCCTGAGGTGAGGCCGAAAGCTAACCTCGGCTGCCCGATGTGCTTGTATCCCCTCCGCGCCCCCTCTACTTTCCTCCCCCACATGCCCGCGAGCCACAGCACGTTGCCGGATTTCACCCGGGCGCCGTTCGCCGGCGCGCCGGAGGCGCGGTTCGAGCCGCTTCCGGCCGACGGCGTCCTGCCCGAAGGGTTCTTCTCGACCTCCAACCTCCCCACGTACCTGCATCTGGACGGCCAGTGGGTGGCGCCGACGCGTCCTCGCATGGATTGCGTCCTGGTGAAGCGCGGTCGCACTATCGAGACCATCGAACCGCGCCGGCTCAAGCAGGGCGATCTGGTGGCCATGGGGGAGGCGGAGGACGGGACCGACGGGATCGTGGTCCATGCGGCCGGGTTCCTTGGCGGCGGCCACGGGGCCAACGAGTTCCGGTTCATGTCCACGGAGGTGAGCCGGGAGCGGCCGGTCAACTACGAGGAGCTGGCGGCGCGGGTTGGGGAGGAGAAACGCCGCGGCGGGTACCTCGTGTGGGTGGTCGGCCCGGCCTTGGTGCATTCCCGGGCGCGAGCGGATTTCGAGTGGTTTATCCGCAACGGGTACGTGCAAGCGGTGTTGGCCGGAAACGCCGTCGCCGTCCACGACATCGAGGCGGCCATCTTCGGCACTACGCTCGGGATGTCGA
This sequence comes from Gemmatimonadales bacterium, assembly GCA_035688885.1. Lineage (GTDB taxonomy): Bacteria > Gemmatimonadota > Gemmatimonadetes > Gemmatimonadales > GWC2-71-9 > CAVVWJ01. The sequence continues at coordinate 127 of DASSMN010000127.1, read as the reverse complement.
ACACCGGCCAGCCCACCGAGGGCGGCCACGGGCTGCACATGCGGGCCATCAACCGCGTGCGTGCTGCGGGCTCGATCGACGCGGCGGTGCAGGGCGGCCTCATCAAGAGCGGGATCATGCACGCGCT
>DASSMN010000529.1:0-15002 GCA_035688885.1 Gemmatimonadales bacterium | reverse complement strand
GCGGAATCCATCTTCATCCCGTTCACCGTGGGCGGCGGGATCCGCGCGGTGGCCGACGCCGGCGCGGCGCTCCGCGCCGGCGCGGACAAGGTCGCCGTCAACACCGCGGCCGTCCGGGAGCCGCCGCTGGTGTCGCGGCTGGCCGACAGTTTCGGCTCGCAGTGCGTGGTGGCCGCGGTGGACGTGGCCCGGAAGGACGGACGCCTCACGGTCATGGTGAACGGCGGCCGCGAGGCCACCCCGCTCGAAGCCGTCGAATGGATCACCCAGCTGGAGGAGCTGGGGGCCGGCGAGATCCTGCTCACCTCCATGGATCGCGACGGGACCGGCCAAGGCTACGACCTGCCGCTGCTCAGGGCGGCGGCGGAGGCGGTGTCAATCCCGGTGATCGCCTCGGGCGGCGCGGGCCGACTGGAGCACCTCGCCGACGCGCTCCAGGCCGGCGCCCACGGGGTGCTGGCGGCCACCATCTTCCACTTCCAGGGCTCGAGCCTGCCCGAGGCCCGCGCCTACCTGCGCGGCCGCGGCTACCCGGTGCGGCCATGATCGCGCTCGTTCTCCTCGCCCTCACTGCGGCGGCTCCCTGCATCCGGCTCAGTCGCGCCGGCACCCAGGTCCAGGGCGACGTGCGCGTCTGCCCCGGCCGCTACCGGGTGGCCGATCCGACCGAGCGGGGCGTGCTCATCGCGGCGTCGAGCGGCACCCGCATCGATCTCACTGGCGTGACCCTGGAGAGCGGCGACTCGTTGGCCGACCGCTTCGTCGGGATCGGGGTGGCCAGCAAAGGCGTGGACGCGGTGACCGTGGTGGGCGGCACCGTCCGGGGCTATCGGTTCGGCGTTCGCCTCGAGGGCGGCCGCAACCACCGCCTGAGCGGGCTCGATGTCTCCAACAGTCGGCACCAGCTCCTGCGCTCCACGGCGGACCGGGCCGACACCACGGATCGGCTGGACCCCACCCGGCTCGAGGCGGCCGATCAATATGGCGCCGGCATCATGCTGCGTGGCACCACCGGCGCGTCGGTCACCGGCGTCGTCGCCCACGCCGCGCAGAACGGGATCAGCCTGGTGGACGCCACCGCGTCATATGTGGCCGACAACGACCTCGCCGACAACAGCGGCTGGGCCATTCAGCTCTACCGCTCGAGCCACAACAGCGTGCTCCGGAACGACGCGTCGCGGACCCGCCGATGCCCCACGCCGGGCAGCGACTGCGCCGCCGCCGCCATCCTGCTGCGCGAGGGCAGCGATTCCAACACCCTGGCCGAGAACGATCTCACGGCCTCGACCATCGGCGTGCTGGTGACCGGGGAGCCGCCCGTCAGCCGTCCGTCGGTCGGCAACCTGGTGTACCGCAACGACGCGTCGCTCGCGAGCGTGGTGGCCTTCGTGGCCCGGATGACCTGGAGCCTCAGCTTCATCGAGAACCGCGTGGACAGCGCCAACACCGGCTTCGAGCTGACCCGCCTGACCGGCGGCCTGCTCCGCGGCAACACGATCATCGGCGCGCGGCGCGGCGGCATCCTGGCCACCCGCGGGGACGACGTCGCGCTCGAGGCCAACGTCCTCCTCGGCGGGCCGGTGGGCATCCGGATCACCACCGACGACAGCGGCGGCCGGCAGGGGCGAGGCTATCGCATCGACGACAACATGCTCAACGGCGTGGACGAAGGCGTGGCGCTCCAAGGCGTGACCGACAGCCGGGTCCGCGGCAACGTGTTCGACGGGGTAGGCACCGGGCTGGTAGTGGACGGGGCGGGACACGGGACGGAGGTGAGCGGCAACGTCTTTCTCCGCGCCAGCAGCTGGTACATCGACGCGCCGGATCTGGTCGCGGGCGGGAACTACTGGGCCACCCCGGACGCCGCCTCCGCCTCGGCCAAGGTGCGAGGCCGAATCAGCGTGCTGCCCTGGAAACCGGCGAGCGCGGCGGGCTACTAGCGAGGATCTGCGACGCGAGGGCGTGCAGGTCGCGCAGGTTGAACGGCTTTCGCGCGTGCGGCACGGGACGGTTGGGCAGGAGGTCGGCCGGCTCGGTCGGGCCGGTGTAGGTCACCACCAGCCGGTCGATCGACGGCGGCGAGGCCGCCGCCAGCGCGTGCACGAACAGCTCGGTGGCCCCGGCCGTGGCCCGCGCGTCCGCGATGATGAGATCGTAGGTTTTTTCGCCTGCCAATCGCAGTCCCTGCTCGCCCGCCCGTACCGTCTCCACCTCGATCCCCTCCGGCGACAGCAGCGCGTTCACCAGCCGGTGTACGGCCGGGTCCGCGTCCACCACCAGCACCCGACGGGCGGTGCGCGGCGGCGGCTCTCCGGAGGCCACCGGTTCGGTGGGCGCCGCCGCGGGCGGCTCGACGGGGGCATCGTACAGGGGAAGCGCCACCCGGAACTCGGCGCCGCCCTCGGCGGGCGGCTCGTAGCTCAGCTCGCCGTCGTGGGCCTTGACGAGACCGTAGCTCAGGGAGAGGCCCAGGCCGGTGCCTTGGCCCGCGGCCTTGGTGGTGAAGAACGGCGTGAACAGGGACGAGGCGTGCTGAGGCGAGACGCCGGGGCCGGTGTCGCGCACGCGGAGAATGGCCTGGCCGTCTTCCCGCGTGGTGGTGATGGCGATTCGGCGCCTGGCCCCCGGTGGCAGGCCGCTCACGGCCTGGACCGCGTTGGTAATCAGGTTGAGCAGCACCTGCTGCAGCTCGTGCCGGTCGCCGAGGACCACCACGGGCTCGGCGCTCAGCGCCTGCTCCAGCTCGATGCCGTGGAGCTGCATCTCGTAGACGATGAGCAGCGCGGTGCGGGACGCGACGTCGTTGAGGTCGACGGGCGTCTTCTCCGGAACACCTTTGCGCGCGAAGGTGAGCAGGTTGCGCACGATGCGGCCGGCCCGGTCGGCCTGGTCGTGAATCACCCGCAGGTGCTCGCGGGGCACGTCGGGGTGAAGCTCACGCTCGAGCAGCAGCTCCGTGAGGCCGGCAATCGAGGTGAGCGGGTTGTTCAGCTCGTGGGCCACACCCGAGACCAGCTGGCCGATCGACGCCATCTTGTCGTTCTGAATGAGCTGCGCCTCCATGATGCGCTGCTCGGTCACGTCCTCGACCAGCAGCACCACCCGGCCGGCGCGCTCGGCGAACGGCGCGGCCGTAATCCGGAGCACCCGCCCGCTGCGCTCGATCCGCACCACCACCGGCGTGGTCCGCTCGCCCCGGTGCGACGATTCGATGAGCTGAGTCACGGGCTCGGACGCGCCGAGCAGCGTCTCGGTGAACGACTGGCCCACCAGCTCGCTCTCGGGGCGCTCCGCCAGCGCGGCGAGCGCCCGGTTGGACCGCAGGATCGTGTCCCCCGGCCCGACCACGGCGATGCCTTCGGCCAGCGCGTTGAACGCCGTCTCCCACTCGTCCTTGCTCCGGCGCACGATCTCGTAGAGCCGCCCGTTGGCCAGCACCACCGACGCATTGGTGGCCACGGTCGAGAGCAGCCAGAGGTCTTCGGTGGTGAAGGGGCCGCCCTGCCGGTCGGCCACGGCCAGGGCGCCCATCGTGACGCCCTGCGAGCGGAGCGGGGCCACGGCGGCGGAGCGGACCGTGGTGCCGCCGATGAGGTTCACCGTCGGCACGGCAACGCCCTGGGCGACTTCGATCCGCTCGCGCTGCATGGCGAACCGCACCAGCGCCGTGTCCGGGTCGTCGCTCACCTGGCCGATCAGGGGCTCGAGCGAGCCGGCTGCGCCCGCCACCCGGAGAAAGCGGCCCTGCTCGTCGTCCGCGAGAACCACGATGGCCCCGTCGGCCTGGAGGAACCGGCCGGCGTACTTGGCCACCTGGTCCACGATGCGATCGAGCTGAATGGACTCGGACAGGACGTAGCTCAGCTCCTGGAGCGAGAACAGCTCGCTGATGCGGCGGTCCAGCTGGCTGGCGAGCTGATCACCCCTGGTCTCGGACTCGCGGAGCCGGCGGCGGCCGCGCCCGATCGCGATCCAGAAGCTCCCGGCAATGGTCACCACCGCTCCGGCCGCGAGCCACCACACCCGGTCGTTGGCCAGCCAGGCCAGCACGCCCAGCAGCGTCGCGGCAAAGGCGTGGAGCGGCACTTCCCATTCGCGGCGCCACACGGCGAGCAGCAGCGTGAGCCCGGCGGCGATGCCGCAGCCGATAGTGACCAGACCGGGGAGGCCGCCCACCAGCGTGCCGAGCAACGCGCTCAGCAGGAGCGCCCAGGCCACCAGGGCCGATGGGGAGGTGTACCAGCGTTCGCGCGCGCGGGGCAGGCTCAGCTCTCCGAGTGGTGCTGTGACACCCGCTCGGCCAGGTACGCCTCGGGCGGGGCGTCGGGCTTGACGCGAATGGACTTGGCCGGAATTCCCACATTCACGTGATAGGGCCGCACGTTTCTGGTGGCCACGGCCACCGCGCCGACCATCGCGTTCCGAGCCACCCGCACGCCGGCCAGCACCGTGGCGTGATAGGTGATGCGCACGTCGTCCTCGAGCACCGTGCGCGCGTTGGTCACGTCCTTCTGGTCCACGATGCTGTGAGTGTGGCTGTAGATGTTCGCATAGTCCGAGATGCTCACCCGGTTCCCCAGCGTGATGCCGCCGCGGTCGTCCAGCAATACATGGCGGTGAATGACACAGTCATCTCCCACCTCCATGTTGTAGCCGTACGAAAACTCCACGAAGTGGAAGCATTTGAAGTTCTTGCCGACCCGGGCGAAGAGGTGTTTGGCCAGGATGCGGCGGAACCGCACGCCGAGGTAGACGTTGCCGCCGCCGAGTGGGCAGCGGTCGAAGCTCTGCCATAGCCAGTGGAGCGGCTTGACCCGGGCATACCGATCGGGATCGACGTCGGCGTAGTACTCGGGCTCGAGCGTGACGTTGTGGGGGTCGAGCGCGAGCAGACCGGCGCGGGCGGTGGCGGGGGTCGCGGGATCCGCTACGAGGGCGTCATAGTCGCTCAGCCCGGGGTACCAGAGGCCGAACAGGGTGTCGCGCGTGATTCGATGCCAGTCCGCCCCGGGAGCCGACAGGCGGCCATCCAGCTCATCCAGCCAGGCGTCGTAGAAGCGCTCGGACGCCTGGGGAAGGGCGACCGTCCGGAGGGGCAGATAGGCCATCGGGAGAGCCTCGCAGGGGCGACGGAGAGCCGAGGGGCAGGGGGGACGCTGTCCAATGATGTGTGGGGCGTGCAGTTGACACCAGTGGCAATGGGGAATAAAGTAGTAGGGTTACAATTGATAACCGTTCTCAACTGGTTTGCCCGAAAGGATCTATGCGCGCCTCCGCGTCGCTCGCCCTCGGACTCGTCGCGCTGGTCGGCTTTCCCCTCACCCATCTCCCCGGCACGCTCGCCACCGCCCAGGAACAGGATCAGGAGCACACCACCGTCGGCGGGTACGGCGAAGTCCAGTACCACAACCTGAGCGGCGTCGCCACGCCCGGTCAGGCCAACCTCGCGCGCTTCGTCCTCTATGTGGCCCACGCCTTCAACGAGCGCATCGCGCTCCGCTCGGAGCTCGAGGTGGAGGACGCCCGGATCGAGGGGGGCGAGCCCGGCGGCGAGGTAGCGGTCGAGCAGGCCTACCTCGACTACACCCTCTCCCCCGCTGCGACCATTCGAGCGGGGCTGGTGCTGCCGCCCATCGGCATCCTGAACGAGACCCACGAGCCGAACACCTTCAACGGCGTCGATCGGCCCCGGTTCGACCATGACGTCATTCCCGCCACGTGGCGGGACATCGGCGTCGGCGTGGTGGGCAGCCTCCCCGGCAGCTCCGGGCTCAGCTACCGGGTGTACCTGCTCAACGGCCTTGTGGCCAGCGGCTTTTCCGCGGAAGAGGGCATTCGCGAAGGTCGCCAGGAAGGCCACGAGGCCAGCTTCGCCAATCCGTCCCTCACGGGTCGGCTCGAGTGGGCGCGGCCGGGACTTCGGATCGGCGGCTCCTTCTGGTACGGCGGCAGTGCGGCGCAGGACCCCGCGCTGGGCACCGGCGCCTTCGACAACGCGGTGGCGCTGGTTGCCGCCGACGCCCGGTACGACGCAGGGCCCTTTATGTTCCGGGGCGTCGTGGCCAACGTGAGCATCGCCGGCGCCGACGCGATCAACGCGGCCTACGGCGGCCAGGTAGGAAGCCGCATCGCGGGCGGGTACCTGGAAGGCGCCTACAACGTGCTCTCGAGGCTGGCGCCACAGTCGACCCAGCGGCTCGACGCCTTCATCCGGCATGAGCGCTACAACACCCAGGCCGGCGTGCCCGCGGGCGTGGTGCGGGACGACGCGCTGGCGCGCCGGATCACCACCGTCGGTCTCACCTACAAGCCGGTGTACAACGTGGTCTTCAAAGGTGACTACCAGCTCCGGCGCAACCGCGCGGAGCTGGGGCAGGATGAGCAGCTCGCGCTGGGGGTGGGATATCAGTTCTAGGCGCTCATATCTCGCTGCATTCGGGACCACCGCGGTGCTGCTTGCCGCGCTGCTGCTTGCCGCGCTGCTGCGGCCGCCGCCGGCCAGCGCCCAGCTTGCGCCGGCGGACAAGCTCGCCAAGTCCCTTGGCCGGGTCTACGGCGAGGGTGCGCAGGTCGACACCGTCCGGGTCGACACCGCCACCGTGTATCGGGTCTCGCGCGGGGGTGCGCTGCTCGGCTTCGCGCAGGTGCGGAACGTCAAGGGCAAGGACCAGCCGATCACCTATCTCGTCGCCGTCGACTCGGCCAGCGCGCTCAAGGACATCGACATTCTGGTGTACCGGGAGCCCCGCGGCGGCGAGGTGGCCTATGACTCATGGCGCAAGCAATTTCGCGGCAAGACGACCAGCGCGCCGCTCCAGGTGGGAAAGGACATCAAGAACATCTCGGGCGCCACGATCAGCTCCAACTCCGTCACCCGCGGGGTGAAGCAGACCCTCGCCGATCTCGCGGCCTGGCGCGCGGCGGGGAAGCTCAAGTGAGCGTGGAGCGGGGGCCGTTCTGGCGCCAGGTCCCGCCGATCTTTCGCGCGCTCGCGCTCTGGGCCACGATCATCCAGGTGGTCGGGTATACCACCGGGCTGGTGTTCATCCACCACACCACCGGGCTGACGCCGCCGGGTGTGGCCGAGCAGTACCGCGGCAACGATACCACGGCCGTGAGTGACGCCGCGATGAAGTTCGCCAAATCGTATCCCGAGATGCTCAACATCACCCACACGCACCTGCTTGGCATGGCGGTGATCTTCATCGTGAGCGGCCTCGCGCTCGCGCTGTGCCAGCGGCCCAGCCTCCGCTGGCGGAAGGTGCTGCTGGTCGAGCCCTTCGTAGCGCTGCTGGTGTCGTTCACCTCGATGTGGCTCATGCGCTACGTCGACGCCCGGTTCTCCTGGCTGCTGACCCTCTCCAGCGGGCTGATGGCGCTCACGTTCTACGTCCAGTCGTTCTTCGTGGTCCGGGAGCTGGCCGGCCTGCGCGGCGCGCCGTGAAGCGCCGCGAGTTCCTGCGAGCGTTGGGGGTCGGCGCGGCGGGTGCGGCGGGTGCGGCGGTCCCGGCGGGGCTCGCGCGCGCCTGGCCCGGGTCGGCTCACGGGTCGGCTCGCCCCCAGGCGGCGAGGTCGCTGGCCGGCGACGTGTTCGTCGAGCGCTGGTCCTGGGCCATGGGCCAGCCGGTGCATCTCCAACTCTACGCCGCCTCCGAGGCCGCGGGCTATGACGTCGCGCAGGCCGCGCTCGCCGAGCTCCGGCGGATCGAGCGTGCGCTCACGCTGTTCGACGATACGAGCGACCTGTGCGAGCTCAATCGGGCGGCCGGTCACGGTCCGCTCGAGGTGGGCGCCGACCTCGTCGTGGTGCTCCAGGCCGCGGAGCGGTTCCGTGGCCTGACCGGCGGCGCGTTCGATCCGGCGGTGGAACCGCTGATGCGGGCGTGGGGCTTCCACGCGGCCCGCACGGGACCACCCAGCTCGGCCGAGCTGGCCGAGGCGTGCGACGCGGTCCACGCGGCGCGGGTGCAGGTCGAGGGTCGGCGCGCCGCCCTGGGCAGCATCACGGCGCAGCTCGATCTGGGGGGGATCGGTGTCGGCTACGGGCTGGACCGGATGGCAGGGGTGTGCCGCGGGGCCGGGATTCGGCGCGCCTTCCTCGACGTGAGCGGCGATTGTCTCGCGATCGGCGCCCCGCCGGGGGAATCCGGCTGGCTGGTGGCGATCGCCGACCCCGTCGTGCCGGGACGCGTGCGCGGCCGGACTCGGCTTCGTGATGCCGCCCTGGCGACTTCCGCCAATACGGTGTCGGTGGTGCGGTGGGGTCGAGCGGTGCGGGGCCACGTCATGAACCCCGCGACCGGCTACCCCGCGTCGGCTCTGGTGCAGGCGACGGTGACGGCGCCGACCGGCATCGAGGCCGACGCGCTGTCGACCGCGATGCTGGTGGCCCCGGCGCGGTATCCCGGCGTGACCCGGGCCTGGTCGATCGGCGGTGCCTGAACGGACGGAGGGGGACGGGTGGCCCGTCCCCCTCCGTTGATCAGTGAGTCCCCGACCTAGCGGGCCGAGTCGGCCGCGCTGCTATCGGCGACGGCGCCACTGGCGGCCGCGGTGTCGACCGTCGTGGGGCCCGCGCCGCTGCTGCTGGTCACGGCACCGGCGGTCTGCGCGGTGTCCCGAACGCTTCCCCGCTCACGCGATGCCACCCGGGCCCGCTCCCGATCCAGCGCCCGCTGCTTGCCTTGCCAGTCGTCCGACGCCTGGCCGGCGTAGAGCACCGTAAACGAATCGTTGACCGGCAGGTCTTCCTCGAACAGGTAGATGCCGCTCACCTGCTCACGCACGTCGAGCTGCTGTGAGGTGAAGCGGCCGCTGAAAGGCACGATGCCGAGCGGCCGGAACTCCCGGCTTCGGGCCGACACGGTCAGCGTCTGGGGATCGAAGCGGGCATTGACGCGCTGCCCGAAGAACGTGACCAGCGCGAGTCCCGGGCGCGACACGCCGGCGGCGTTGGCCACCGAGTCGATGGCCGTGCGCTTCGACTCCACCACCGACCGGAGCGACTCCCAGCTGTCCTTGGCGAGCAGGCGGGTCACCCGGGCATCGAGGGGCACGAAGCGGACCTCCACGTCGGGCGTCCGGATCCGGAGCGCGAGGTCATTCTGGGTGAGCGAACCGAACCCGCCGGCCGGCAGCGTCACGCCGGCACCCGCGCCCACCTGGGCCGAGGCCGGGTGGCCGGCCAGCGCCATCGCGACGATGAGACGCGACCATGCCCTGCGCGAAACCCTCATCCGGTGCCCTCCACGGCAGCCAGGATGCTGGCCGCCAGGTCTTCGATGCCCAAACGGGTGCTGCTGCTGGTGAGCTGGATCTGGTCCTGATGCAAGCCCAGGGCCGCGGCGATATCACGCGGGCGGGCCGACTGGGCGGAACGGGTGAGCTTGTCGGCCTTGGTCAGGGCTACCAGCACCGGCCGGCCGCTCCGGATCAGGAGCTCCTGCATGTCGAGATCGTCGGTCGAGGGCTGGTGGCGCACATCGAGCAACCACACCACACCGGCCAGGGTGGGCCGCTCCAGGAGATAGCGGTCCACCAGGCGTCGATAGCCCGCCCGGGCCGCCTTGCCGGCCCGGGCGTATCCGTAGCCCGGCAGGTCGATCAGGTACAGGTCTGGAAGCCGGAACGCGTTGAGAAGCGTGGTCTTGCCGGGCGTCGCGCTGACCCGCGCCAGCCCGGGCCGTCCGGTCAGGGCATTGAGCAGGCTGGACTTTCCGACATTCGAGCGCCCGATGAGCGCCACCTCGGGCAGCGCCGGCTCCAGCCGCACCAGCGGATCGGGGAAGGAGCCGACGAATGCGACGGGGGATAACAGGCCGATAGCGCGAGAAGGCGAAAGGGCGACAGGGCGATGACCAGCGGCAGCCGTGGTCGGGTGGTTCGATGGTCCTGTCGCCTTCTCGCCCGGTCGGCCTTTCGGCTTCCTCACGCCTCCCGCTTGGTCCGCGCGCGCTCGGTCACGATCAGCGGCGAGTTGCCCTCGGTGATCGCTTCTTTGGTGATGACGATCTCCCGCACGTCCTCCCGGTTGGGCAGGTCGTACATGATGTCCGTCATCATGGTCTCGAGGATGGACCGGAGACCGCGGGCGCCGGTGCCGCGCTTGAGCGCCTTCTGCGCCACGGCGCGGAGCGACTCGGGATCGAAGGTGAGCCCCACGTCTTCCAGCTCGAACAGCTTCTTGTACTGCTTGGTGAGCGCGTTCTTGGGCTCGACCAGGATACGCATCAAGGCGTCTTCGTCGAGCGCCTCGAGCGAGACGACCACGGGCAGGCGGCCCACCAGCTCGGGGATGAGCCCGAAGCGGAGCAGGTCGTCCGGCTCGACCTCGGCGTAGGGATTCCTGGCGTCGCGCGGGTTGGCGGCCGCGCGTGCGCCGCCGGCGAAACCGATCTGCTGCCGACCGGTGCGCGCCTCGATGATCTTCTCCAGCCCGTCGAACGCGCCGCCGCAGATGAACAGGATGTCCTTGGTGTTGATCTGGATGTATTCCTGCTGCGGGTGCTTGCGGCCGCCCTGGGGTGGTACCGAGGCGATGGTCCCCTCGAGGATCTTGAGCAGGGCCTGTTGCACGCCCTCGCCCGAGACGTCGCGGGTGATGCTGGGATTCTCCGACTTGCGCGCGATCTTGTCGATCTCGTCGATGTAGACGATGCCCCGCTCGCACTCCGCCACGTTGAACTCGCCGGCCTGGAGCAGCCGCACCAGGATGTTCTCCACGTCCTCGCCCACGTAGCCGGCCTCGGTGAGCGTGGTGGCATCGGCGATGGTGAACGGGACGTCGAGAATGCGGGCGAGGGTCTGCGCCAGGAGGGTCTTGCCGACGCCGGTGGGGCCGAGCAGCAGGATGTTCGACTTGTCGAGCTCGACATCGCTGTCGCGCCCGCTCGACGCGTTGATCCGCTTGTAGTGGTTATACACGGCGACGGCCAGGGTCCGCTTGGCGCGCTCCTGGCCGATCACGTACTGATCGAGGACGTCCTTGATCTCCGCCGGCGTCGGGACCTGGGTAATGCTGTCCGCGACCTCGCGCTCTTCATCCTCCGCCAGGATCTCGTTGCAGAGGGTAATGCACTCGTTGCAGATGTAGACCGACGGACCGGAAATGAATTTCCGAACCGAGTCCTTCGATTTCCCGCAGAACGAGCAGCGGAGGTGCTTGTCGTTGGACATGGACCGAGTCGCGATGGAGTGTGGGGGTGCCGGGAATAGTGGACCCCGGCACCGGGGCCGTCAAGTCTCGCTCTTCTTCCCGTCGCTGTGGGGCACCAGCTCCTTCCGGGGCGTAAATACGCTATCGATAAGGCCATACGCCTTGGCTTCCTCGGCGCTCATGAACCGGTCCCGGTCCATGTCGCGCTCGATGGTTTCGATCGGCTGGCCGGTGTGCTGGCTGTAGAGCGCGTTCATCTTGCTCCGGAGGTAGAGGATCTCCCGAGCCTGGATCTCGATGTCCGCCGCCGTGCCCTGGGCGCCGCCCGAGGGCTGGTGGATCATGATCCGCGAATGCGGCAGCGCGCTCCGCTTGCCCTTGGTGCCCGCGGCCAGCAGGAACGAGCCCATCGACGCCGCCATGCCCATGCAGATGGTGTTCACCGGCGCCCGGAGGTGTTGCATGGTGTCGTAAATGGCCATGCCCGCCGATACCACGCCGCCCGGCGAGTTGATGTAGAGGTAGATGTCCTTGTCGGGGTTGTCGGCCTCGAGGAACAGGAGCTGCGCGATGATGATGTTGGCGACGTCGTCGTTGATCGGGGCGCCCAGGAACACGATCCGGTCCATGAGCAGCCGCGAGAAGATGTCGTAGGTCCGCTCGCCGCGGCTGGAGCGCTCGATGATGTACGGCGGATAAAGCGTGGCCATCGTCAGGACTTCACCTCGTCGATTGTGGACTGCTGCAGGAGCCAGGCGAACGCCTTCTCCTCGGTGATGGCGCGCTCCAGCTCGGGGAGCCGGTTGTTCTTCTGCAGGTTGCCGTACAGCTCCCCGGCCGGCACGCCGCGGAGCGCGGCCAGCTCGCCCACCCGCTGGTCCAGCTCCGCCTCGGTGGCGCCAAGGTTGTTGGCCTCCACCACCGCGTCCAGCACCAGGTCGCGCCGCACCTGGGTCGCCGCCACCTCGTGGAACTGCTGCTCGAACTGGGCCATCTGCTCGGGCGGCACCCGGTACATCTCGGCGTAGCCGTGCATGAGCCGGTGCACCAGCGACTCGGGCGCCTGCACGTTGTTGGCGTCGACCACCTGCTGGACGACGGCCTGCCGCACCTGGGCGTCGGCCTCGCGCGAGGCCTCGCGCTCGAGATCGGCGCGCACCGCGGCCCGGAGAGCGTCGAGGTTCTCGAAGTCGCCCACTTCGCGCGCGAAGGCATCGTCGAGGGCCGGCAGCTCCTGGCGCTTGACGTCGTGCAGCTTGACCCGGACCCGCCGGGTCTGTCCGCGGCGGCTCTCGTCCGGATGGTCGTCGGGGAACTTGACCTCGGCGTCGGTCGCCTCGCCGGGAAGGAGCGTCATGATCCGCTCCTCCAGGTCGGGAATGGCCTGATTCTGCCCCAGGACCAGGTCGTAGGGCTGGGCCGCGCCGGCTCCGCTCTCGTCCAGCGGGGCCACCTCCACCCGGACCATGTGGCCGGGCGAGGGCTTGGTGCCTTCGACCGGATTCCAGGCCGCCTTCTGCTCCTGGAGCCGGGCCAGCTGCTCCTGGACCGCGGCATCGGTCACGTGCGCCGCCCGGCGCTCGAGGCGGAAGCCGCCGGTGCGCTCGAGCTTGATCTCCGGCCGTACCTGGACCAGCAGCTCGAACTCGATCGGACTGCCGTCCTCGAACTTGAGATTGCGAATGGAGGGATCGGTGACCGGCTTGAGCGACTCGGTCGACCGGGCGGTCTCCCAGCTCTCCCGGATGACCTCCTCCAGGACGGTCTGGCGGATGGCATCCCCGAAGCGCTTGCGGACCACGGCGGCCGGCGCCTTGCCGGGCCGGAACCCGGGCAGCCGGGCACGCTGGACGTAGTAGCTCAGCGCCTTGGCTTCGGCCTCGCGCACGCGGTCGACGGGCACGGTGACCCGGAGCGACTTGGAGGCGGAATCTTCGGCGGTTTTCTCAACGGTGATCTGGGACATGGTGACGGGAATTTACCCTGGCGTGATCCCCGGGCGCAAAGGACTCGGGGACGGCACTACGATCCCAGCATGCGAACGGCGGGAGTCGAACCCGCACCCCTTGCGGGACAGGATCCTAAGTCCTGCGCGTCTGCCAGTTCCGCCACGTCCGCGATCGAGCCAATCTAACCCGCCCCGCGCGCCTTCGCGCGCGCGGCCTGCATGGCCCGAGCGGCCGCCACAAGGTCCACCGACATGGCGAGGGCGTCCTCGGTCCGCGTCCGCAGCACCTCGCTCATCTCACGGCCGCCCGACGCTCGCCGGCCCTCCTGCCGCGTCCGCGCCCGCAGCGCCCGGTTTTGCTCGATCAGCGCGACTACTGCCTCACACAGCACCTCGGGCGTAAACGGCTTCTGGATGAACGGCACGGCAGGCCGGGAGGGGCCGTTGAACTGCGACACGTTGCCGGACATGCAGAGTACGGGCAGCGTGGGTTGGTGCTGCGCCAGTACCTCCACCACGGTGAGTCCGTCGATGCCGGGCATCGAGAGATCGGTCAGCACCACGTCGATCGAATCCGCCAGCCGCTGGATCAGCCGGAGCGCGGTCTCGCCGTCCTCGACCTCCAGGACGTCGCAGATGTCCGGCTCGAGAATGCGCCGCACCAGGTGGCGCACCATCGGCTCGTCGTCGACCACCAGCGCAGTCGCGGCGGTCATCCGACCCGGACTCCCAGCAGGCGGTCGAACTCGGCGCGCACGATCCGGTAGCATTCGCAGGCGGCCATCTCGAGCCGCTCGCGCCTCAGGATGGTGACTACCCCACGCCGGTAACGAATCATGCCGTTCTGCTGCAGGTCGCCCGCCGCTTCCGTCACCGTGGCCCGGCGGACCCCGAGCATGTGGGCGATGGTCTCGTGCGTGATCGGCAGGTCGTCCCGGCCCAGGCGGTCCCGGCAGATGAGCAGCCAGCGCGCCAGCCGGCGCTCGGCCGAGTGGAGCCGATTGCAGGCCGTGCTCTGGGCCACCTGGGTCATGAACGCCTGGGTGTAGAGCAGCAGCATCCGCCGGAGCTCGGGCAGGCGATGCACCTCACGGTGCAGCGCAGGGGCCTCGACCCGATCGGCGTCACCCCCGATCTGGGCGACCATGCGACCGATCGCGCGATCGGTGCCCAGCAGGATCGGCAGCCCCGCCAGCCCCTCGCAGCCCACGCTCCCCACTTCCACGCTGCCGCCGGCGGCATCGAGGGCGGACATCGAGATGACCGTATCGGGGGGGAAGTAGGCGAACGTGATCGGCTGGCTCGGCTCGGCCAGCGACTGCTTCGAGGCCAGCCGGACCGTCGTGAGCAGCGGGCGCAGCGTCTCGAACTCGCCGTGCGGCAGGCGGGCGAGCAGGTGGTTCCGGCTCTGTTCGAACGGAGTGTCGGCGGCGGCGAGCGTCATATCCGGTCTGAGCCGTGACGATCGGTGGTGTCCCGAAAGGCCAGCGCTTCCAATCTACGAGCGATCGGACCGGGACGTTAGAGGACCGGTCTGTCGGTACGACAGCGTACCGAGAGGATCACGCGACCCGCTCGCGGACCCACGCCTGGAACAGCCGCTCGCAGTAGGCATCGTTCGCCGAGGTTGCGGTCTTGACCCGGCGCCCGTCGGTGAGCACGGCGAACGCGCAGAACTTGGCCACGGTCGGCTTCCCGTTCGGGCCGGTGCAATCGGGGACGGCCTCGCGGTTGACGTCGATCCACACGTTCAGGCGGGGATGCTGGCGCTGCCAGGCCGAGCACTTGCCTCCCACATCCGGATCCACCTGTTGTCCCTCGGGCTGGATCACGATCTGCGCCACCGAAGGCTCGGCCGCCTTGGCGGACTGTCGCCGCCTGGCGGCGGAATCGGATGCC
>DASSMN010000426.1:0-2293 GCA_035688885.1 Gemmatimonadales bacterium | reverse complement strand
CCGGAATGAGCCACATCGGCTTCCGCTGCGTCTGGAAATCAACCACCCCACTCCTTCAGGGATGACATCGCCGCGACGGCCACCGTTTAACACCAGTCACCTAGCGCCGGCCCGCCGGTTCTGGCGCGGCGAGTATCCGGGTGACGGGCGCCGATGCGGCGAAAGGCCCGGGCACAACCTCACCTCGGAGGATCCCACAGAGGTCGGCGCTCAGGTCCAGGTCAGACCCGTCGGGGTTGGTGTAGCCCATCTCGGCTTGGTAGCTGGTCCCGAGGCGCTCGGTGGTCACCGGGGCGACCACGTGGGTGCCGCCCGGGCGGGTCACCTCGACGCGAAGGGTGCCGGCTGCGGTGTCGAGCACCTCGACTCGCACGGGTGATGCACCTGTGATGATGGCCGTGGGTTCCGCGCGGAACGGCTCGGCGCCCTCCGCGTAGAGGTTGCCCTCGATCCAGACCGGGAGGCGCGGCCCGGCCAGCGCGCTGCCACGCTCGTTCGGGTACTCCTGCGCCGTCGGGTAGGCGTCGTACTGCGAGGTGCCCACCGGGGTGGGCACGAAGGTGGCCTGCCCGGGCACGCCGTCCATGTCGATCGCGCCGGACCAGAAGCTCGCGAGCGTCGGCTCCGACTGCGGTTCGGTATGCTCGCCGCCCGCGCGGTCGCCGACGAAGACGTTGTTGTAGAACCGGTTGTCTCCACCGAGGATGTTCGAGACTCCGTAGACGGCCGTGGAGTGCGGGAGGTGGTACGGGGTGTACCGCTGGTGCTCGGTGCAGTTCGCGATGCGACCGGCGATGTAGTTGTGCACGTAGGCGCCGCCGCTGGACATGTCCTTGACCGCCCACGGTGACAGGAACAGGTTCGAGTCCACGAGGTACGGGCCGTGGCAGACCTCGACCATGAAGTCTTCGGCGGTGGAGGCGTAGAAGACGTTGCGCCGCACCAGGGTGCCCTGGGCCTGCCAGTCGAGCCACAGGGCACGGTGCGTGTGATGGATGGTGTTCCCGCTGATCACGGTGTCGATCGCGGCATGCAGCTTGATGCCGGCCACCTCGGCGCCGTGCCACTGACGCTTCACGTGGATGCGGGAGATGTGGTTGTCGCTGATGGTCGAGAACGCCGCCCCCAGGTGCCCGACGATGCCGGCCTGCTCGCAGTCCCGGATCGTGTTGCGGCGCACCGTGTGGGAGCCGACGTGATCCCGGTCCCACGGGTGCGGCTCGCCCGCGGCGGGTCCGCGCAGGGCGAGCGCCCGCTGGATCACCTCGCGCTCGCGCTGTGTGCCGCCCTTGGCGCCCTTCGGCCCTGCGGCGGCCTCGTTCTGCCCGGTGCTGGCCTCTTTGCCCAGCGAGACGCCGACGTTCTTCGAGTCGGTGATCGTGTTGTCCTCGATCACCCAGCCCTTCGACCAGTGCGGGCCGATCAGGCCCTCTTGCAGCGCCGTGGGCGGGGCCCACTGCGTGGCGGCCTTCGTCAGGGTGAAGCCGCGCACCGTAATGTAGTCAATGCCCGTGGCGGCGGGCCAGAAGACGAACGTGCGCGCGTTGATCTCGATCTGGTGCTCCGCCGGGTCGGCGCCCCCGAAGTTCGCCCAGATCGTGGTGACGTCGTCGCCCACCTCGCAGTACCAGGTCAGCAGCGAGCCCGCCTGGTCGAACGAGTCCACGGTGACCTCGGGGTGCTCGACGCCGGCCATGGTCAGCGACTCGTACAACGACTTGCCGTCGAGATACACCTCGCCCGTGTGCCAGGTGTTGACCTGGTCGAAGAACCAGTCCCCACCGATGCGCTCGAGGTAGGGGTTGCGCGACCCGAACAGGGAGTTCGGCACGGTCGCCACCCAGACCCGGCCCGCCGAGCCGGCGTGCGGATGCCAGTCGGCGATCACCTCAGCACCCGAGATCGTCACCTTCTCGAACAGGCCATCCGCGCCCAGCGCAGCCTGGTAGGTGATCGGCGCAGCAGCCGTACCGCCGCGCGGCGGGTTCACCCACTCGCGGTACACGCCTTCGTGCACGACGACGGTGTCCCCCGGCTGAGCCAGCGCCGCGGCAGCACCGATCGTGAGCAGGGGGGCCTGCGCGGTTCCGGCCGCGGTGTCGGAACCAGACTTCGCGACGTGCAGCTCCACGCCGGTAACCTCGGCCTCAGGGACGGGGAAAGTAAGAGCGCTGCTGGCCATTGATGATCTCGATTTCTAGAGTTTCTATCGGTACCTGGAGGTCTGCGTCTGAGTGCGATTACCTTGCGAGACGGTGGCGAGTCCAATTACGGCAGCTGGCGCGGATCGGGA
>DASSMN010000556.1:0-7588 GCA_035688885.1 Gemmatimonadales bacterium | reverse complement strand
AACGAGGAGGAATGTGTGCCCCTGACCAAGCGACAGAGTGAAATCCTGACGTTCCTGCAGTCGCACATCGGCGACAACGGCTACGCGCCCAGCTTCGAGGAAATCGCGGAGCGGTTCGGGTTCCAATCGCTCGCCACGGTGCACGAGCACCTCACCAACCTCGAGCGCAAGGGCTACATCCGTCGCTCGTACAACGAGAGCCGCTCCATCGAAGTGCTCCCGCCCCGGGGTACGTCCGCCGCCACCGAGGTGCCGCTCCTGGGCAAGGTCGCCGCCGGTACGCCCATCGAGTCGCTCATGCACCAGGAAACCATCTCGGTGCCCGACCAGATGCTGCCACGCCGCGGGCCCAACTACGCGCTCCGGGTGCAAGGCACCTCCATGATCGACGAGCACATCCTGGATGGCGACGTCGTCGTCGTGCACGGCAAGCAAAGCGCGGAAAACGGTGAGATGGTCATCGCCCTGGTCAACGGCAGCGAGGCCACCGTCAAAAAGTTCTATCGTGAGGCCGGCGGCTGGATCCGGCTGCAGCCGGCCAACGCCACCATGCAGCCCATGCGCTTTCAGGAGCGGGACGTCCTCATCCAGGGCGTGGTCGTGGGCGTCATCCGCAAGTACTAACGGGTCGCCTGGCGCTCGTCCGCGGGCGCGGCCATGCGCAATGCCGTCAGGGCACGCAGCGCCGCGCCGCTCTCGAGTGAAGCACGCGCCTGGCTCACCGCCTCGGCCATGGTCCACCCACGTCCCGCCACATAGAGCGCCGCCGCGGCATTGAGCAGCACCGCGCAGCGCTCCGCCGAGGCGCCGCGACCGCCCAGAAGCTGCTCTAGCCGCCGGGCATTGTCCTCCGGCTCGCCCCCCGCCAAATCCTCCAGCTCGTGGCACTCCAGGCCGTGCACGGCGGGATCCACCTCCCACGTCGCCACCCGCCCATCGCGCACTTCCCACACGCTGGTGAGCCCCGACGGACTCACCTCATCCATGCCGACGGCCGCGTGCACCACCAGGGCGTGCACTGCACCCAGGTCCGCCAGCGCGGCGGCCACCAGTGGCGCGCGATCCTCCGATGAGACGCCGATGACCTGGCGGCGCACCCCGGCCGGATTGGCCAGCGGTCCCAGCAGATTCATGATCGTGGCCACTCCCAGCTCCTTCCGAACCAGGCCGACATGCCGCATGGCCGGGTGGTACGCCGGCGCGAACAGGAACACCAGGCCGGTTTCCCGCAGCACCACGGCCGCCCGTTCCGGCGGCAAACCGATGTCCACACCGAGCGCCTCCAGCACGTCGGCCGAGCCGGATCGGGACGTGTAGCTGCGGTTGCCGTGCTTGGCGACGGGAACCCCGGCGCCGGCCACGATGAAGGCGGCGGCCGTGGAGATGTTGAGGGTGCCCAGGCGCCCGCCGCCGGTCCCGCACGTGTCGACCATGCCGTCATGGCCCGGGTCCACACGTACCATCGCCTGGCGTAATGCCTGGGCGGCACCTGCCACTTCTTCGGCGGTTTCGCCCTTGGCCCGGAGGCCCATGAGCAGAGCCGCCGTTTGCACCGCCGTGGCCTCCCCCGCCATCACGACGCCGAAAGCCGCCGCCGCCGCCTCGGCGGTCAGGGAGCGGCCCTGGGACAGCTGCTGAATGGCGTAGCGGAGCGGAGCGTCCTGGGTCACGGGCGGTCGCGGTCGGAGCGTCGTCGAACGTGCGTTGGGAAGTGTCGAAAGTGTATGCGTGAAAGCGGTCTTTTGTCAATCACGACAAGCAGTTGCGCGGCTTGCTCGGGGGGTCGTTCTCCGCTAGATTGCGGGCCGATGAGCCGGACTTTCCTTGCCACGCTGCACTTCGACGGCACCGGGTTTGTCGGATGGCAGCGCCAACCGGCCGGCCGCTCGGTTCAAGCCGAGTTCGAGCGCGTCCTGGAGCGTCTCTTCGGCGGCCCGGCCCCGGCCAACGCGGCCGGCCGCACTGACGCGGGCGTCCATGCGGAAGGGCTGGCCGTCAGCTTCGCCGCTCCAAACCACTGGATTCCGACCGATCTTCGCCGCGCCCTCAACGCACTTCTGCCCCGCGATTGCTGGGTGGCGGGCGTCCATCCCATGCAGTTCGGCTTCCACGCCCGAAAGAGCGCCCTCACCCGACGGTATCGCTACGACATCGGCACCGACGAGGCCTCGGCCTCGCCGTTCCGGCGGCCGTTCGAGTGGTCGCTTGCACGGCCGCTCGATCTTGGCGCCCTTCGCACCGCGGGCACCCTGCTGCATGGAACGCACGATTGCCGCGCGTTCGCGGTGAGCGGGCAGGCCAAGCGCCACTACCGCTGCCGGATCGTGGACGCGGAGTGGGGCGAGCGAACCGGCGGTCGCGGGCTCAGCTTTCATGTCGAGGCCGACCGCTTTCTCCACCACATGGTGCGGATGCTCGTCGGGACCATGGTCGATGTCGGCCTCGGCCGGCGGCCACTGGGCGATATCGAGATGCTGCTCGAAGCGGGCGACAATCAGCGCACCAGTCCGCCGGCGCCGCCGCAGGGTCTCTACTTCGTCCGCGCCGCCTATCCCGCCGAGCTCTATCTCGAGCAGCCCGACGCCGCCGGCGCCGCCGAGGCATTGGTGTCCGATGCGTAGGGCCGCGCTGGTGGTGCTGCTCGTCGGCGCCGCGTGCCGAGACCGCGGCGTGGCGTCTCGTCCCGACACCATCTCGGTGAGCACCGCCGCGGCCCAGGTGGCCGCGCGCACCGCCGCGGAGGTGCAAACTGCTGCCAGCCGGCGCACCGCCCTGGTGGCGGCGGTCGAGCGGGCGTCGGGCGCGGTGGTCTCCATCAACGTGACCTCCACCCGCGAGGCCCCGCCCCGCACGCCCTGGGACTTCTTCTTCGTGCCCGAAGGCGCCCGTGTCGTGCAGGGCTACGGCACCGGGTTCATCATCCGGCCCAACGGCGTCATCGTCACCAACCAGCACGTGGTCGCCAAGGCCACCAAGGTCGTGGTGACGCTGCCCGACGGCACCGATATGCCGGCCAAGGTGCTGGGCGAGGACCCGCTCACCGACATTGCCGTGGTGAAGGTCGAGCGCCAGAACCTGCCGACCATGCCCATCGGCCACAGCAACGATCTCATGATTGGCGAGTGGGTGGTGGCGATGGGTAACCCCTACGCCTACTTGCTGGGCAACTCGGAGCCCACCGTCACCGTCGGCGTGGTGAGCGCCACGTCCCGGAACATCCTGCCTACCGGCGACCAGACCGGTCTCTATCTGGACATGATCCAGACCGACGCGGCCATCAACCCGGGCAACTCCGGCGGGCCGCTCACCAACGCCCTGGGCGAGGTGGTCGGCGTCAACTCGAGCATCTTCAGCAACAGCGGTGGCTCGGTCGGCCTCGGCTTCGCGATTCCCATCGAGCGCGCGCTTGGCGTGGCCGACGAGATCATCAAGAACGGATCGGTGCGCCGAGCCTGGGTTGGGCTCGACGTCGAGGGCGCGGCGGCCATGCGCAACTGGAAGAGCGCCGGCGGCGTGGTGGTGACGGGGGTGACCCCCGAGGGCCCGGCCGCGCGGGCCGGGCTCAAGGAAGGCGACGTGCTGGTCGAGGCCAACGGGCGGCGGCTCCGCAACTACCTCGACTGGGAAGCGGTGAAGCTCGACCTCCACGTCGGCGATCAGGTGGACCTGAGCATCCGAAGCGGCGGGGGCACCGTCCGCCGCCGCATCGTGACCGGCGATCTCCCCACCGTGACGGCGGAAAAGGTCACGGTGCTCCAGGACCTGCAGCTGGTCAACGTGACCCCGCAGATTCAGGCGGAGCGCGGGATCCGGAGCGACCAGGGCGCCCTCATCTTCAAGATCTCGCCGCAGGTGAGCCGCGCCACCGGGCTCCGCGAGGGCGACGTGATCGTCGGCATCAATCGGAGCGCCGTGCGCAACGCCTCGCAGGTGGAGGATCTGCTCAACGTGCGCTCGGGCGAGGTCATCCGGGTGTACCTCGAGCGCGACGGCGACATCACCTTCACCGATCTCGTGTTCCGATGACCGACGACCGCTGGCGATCGCCGCTCGGCACCCGCTATGCCTCGCCCGCCATGCAGCTCCTGTGGGGCGAGTCGCACCGCATCGGGTTGTGGCGCCGCCTGTGGCTCGCGCTCGCTGAAGCCGAGCGTGAGCTCGGCCTGGCCATTCCCGAGGAGGCGCTGACGGAGATGCGCGCCCATCTCGACGACGTCGACCTGGGACAGGCCGCCCGATACGAGCGGCGCTTCCGCCACGACGTGATGGCCCACGTCCATGCCTTCGGCGATCAGGCCCCCGCGGCGCGGCCCTTTCTCCACCTGGGCGCCACCAGCGCCTTCGTCACCGACAACGCCGACCTCATCGTCGTGCGCGATGGGCTCCGCCTGCTGCTCGGGCGGCTGATCGCCGTGCTCTCGTCACTCGAGGGATTCGCTCGCCGCACGGCGAATATCCCCTGCCTGGCCTACACCCACTTCCAGCCGGCGCAGCTCACCACCGTGGGGAAGCGCGCCACGCTCTGGATGCAGGACCTCGCGCTGGACCTCGAGGAGATCACCCATCGGCTGGAGGCGCTCCGGTTCCGCGGCTGCCAGGGCACCACGGGCACCCAGGCCTCCTTCCTCGAGCTGTTCGGCGGCGATCACGGGAAGGTGCGGGAGCTCGAGCGGCGGGTGACCGCCAAGCTCGGCTTCCGGGAGCAGTTCGCGGTCACCGGGCAGACCTACCCGCGCAAAGCGGACAGCATGGTGCTCGACGCGCTGAGCGGCGTGGCGCAGTCCGCCGCCAAGCTCGCGGGCGACCTCCGCCTGCTGCAGCACGAGGGCGAGCTGCTCGAGCCGTTCGAGTCGGAGCAGATCGGGTCGAGCGCCATGGCCTACAAGCGGAATCCCATGCGCGCCGAGCGGATTGCGGGTCTGGCCCGGTTCGTCATCTCGCTGCAGGCCAACGGTGCCCACACGGCCGCCAACCAGTGGCTCGAGCGCACCCTCGATGACAGCGCCAACCGCCGGCTCACCCTGCCCGAGGCCTTTCTGGGCGCCGACGCCATCCTGGTGCTGGCTACCAACATCGCCGCCGGACTCGAGGTGCGCGAGGACGTCATCCGGCGCCACGTCGCCGAGCAGATGCCGTTCATGGCCACCGAGCGGTGGCTCATGCTTGGCGTTTCCGCCGGCGGCGACCGCCAGGCGCTGCACGAGGTCATCCGCCAGCACAGTCTCCAAGTGGCGGAAGCAGTGAGCCGCGGCGGTGCCAACGACCTGCTCGAGCGTCTGGCCCTCGACCCGGCCTTCCGCGGCGTACCGGCCGCGGCGCTCCGCGCCGAGCTCGAGCCGGCGAGCTACACCGGGCGGGCGTCGCGTCAGGTGGGCGAGTTCCTCGAGGAGTATCTCCATCCCCTGCTCGACCGGGCCCGGCCGCTCGCCGCGGAGACCGGCGGCGCGGAGGTCCGGGTATGAGCGCCGCGGGGTCCGGCCCGGCGTTGCGGGAAAGTCGGCTGCCGCTGCCGCTGCTGCGTCGCGGCAAGGTGCGCGAGGTGTACGAGGTGGACGCGAGCCTGCTGCTCATGGTCGCGAGCGACCGGGTGAGCGCCTTCGACATCGTGATGCGCGAGCCGATTCCCCGGAAGGGCGCGGTGCTCACCCAGATCAGCGCCTTCTGGTTCGAGCGGCTGGCCGGGGTGTTCCCCTCGCATTACGTGACGGCCCGCTCGGCGGAAATCGTGGCCCGGGTGCCCGCGCTCGCCGAGCACGCGCGCCAGCTCGCCGGCCGAGCCATGCTGGTGCGGCGCACCGTGCCGGTGCCGTTCGAGTGCGTGGTGCGGGGCTACCTGTCCGGCTCCGCCTGGGCGGAGTACCGCGACCATGGCACGCTGGCGGGCGAGCCGCTCGCCCGCGGGCTCAAGGAGAGCGCGCTGCTCGATCCGCCGCTGTTCTCGCCGGCCACCAAGGCCGAGAGCGGACACGATGAAAACGTCACCATCGCGCGCATGGCCGAGGTCCTGGGACGCGAGCTCACGCACCGCCTGCGGGACGCGAGCTTTGCCGTCTACCGCGCCGGGCGGGATCACGCCGCCTCGCGCGGCATCATCATCGCCGACACCAAGTTCGAATTCGGCACCGCGCCCGACGGCACCCTGCTCCTCATCGACGAGGTCATGACGCCGGACAGCTCGCGCTTCTGGCCGGCCGACCGCTACGTGACCGGCCGGAGTCAGCCCAGCTTCGACAAGCAGCCGCTCCGCGACTATCTGGCCGCGCTGCGGACCGCCGGCAGCTGGAACGGCGAGGCGCCGCCGCCGACGCTGCCGAGCGAGGTGGTGGAGGCGACCAGCCGGCGCTATCTGGACGCGTTCCGCCTGATCACCGGACGGGAGCTGGAGGACACCGCGTGATCCGCACCGCGCCGGAGGGACGCTGGTTCATCGTGGTCGCGTGGGCGGTGGCGCTGGTGCTGATCGGGTTGGCGGTGGCCAAGACGTCGGCCTGGTGGGTGGTCGCGGCGGCGCTGTGGGGTGTACTGGCCGTGTGGGTGGTGGCCTTCTTCCGCGATCCCGAGCGGGCCTGGTCGCGCGGCGAGCAGCTGATCGTGGCGCCCGCCGACGGCAAGGTGGTGAGCGTCACGCAGGTGGACGAGCCGACCTTCTTCCAGGGCCGGGCGGAACGGATTTCGATCTTCATGAACGTGTTCGATTGCCACGTGAACCGGTACCCGACCGACGGCACCGTCGCCTACCGTCACTACAACCCCGGCGCCTTCGGCCACGCCGGCGCGGAGAAGGCCAGCCTGTCCAACGAGCAGAGCTCGATCGGCCTCACCACGGCCCGGGGTAAGGTGCTCATCCGCCAGATCGCCGGCCTGGTCGCCCGCCGGATCGTCACCGATCACCAACCGGGCCGGGCGGTGCATCAGGGCGAGCGGCTGGGCATGATCCGGTTCGGCTCGCGCGTCGACCTGTTTCTGCCGCTGGGCACTCCCGTGCTGGTGCACGTGGGTGATACCACGCGGGTGGGGGTAACGGTGGTGGCCCAATGGAGTTGATTCCGCGCCGGAGCGGCGGCACCCGACGCCCGACCATGCGGCAGGTCGTCGTGGTGATGCCCAGCGCCTTCACGCTCGGCAACCTGTTCTTCGGGTTCTGGGCCATCGTGTCCGCCTTCAACGGCAACTTCCGCTGGGCGGGCTGGTTCATCGTGTTCTCGGGCATCCTCGACATGCTCGACGGCCGGGTGGCGCGGCTCTCGAATACCGGCTCGCGCTTCGGGGCGGAGCTGGACTCCCTGGTGGACGTCATCTCGTTCGGGGTGGCCCCCGCCCTGTTGATCTACTTCCTCGATTTCGCCAGCGCGGGCCGGTTCGCATGGATCCTGTCCTTCATCTACGTGACCGCGGTGGCGCTCCGGTTGGCCCGCTTCAACGTGACCTCGGCAGGCAAGCCGTCGACCGGCTGGTTCACCGGGCTGCCGTCGCCCTCGGCGGGGATGACGCTGGCGGTCTACTATCCGTTCAGCCAGACCGAGTGGTACCGCGCGAGCATCGCTTACCTGGACCTGCAGCATCAGGGTCTGGTGGTGTTGATGCTGCT
>DASSMN010000192.1:0-19560 GCA_035688885.1 Gemmatimonadales bacterium | reverse complement strand
CGCCACGGCGGCCAGCGTGACCTCGGTGCCGAGCCCCTCGTTGAGGAGCTTGGCGACGGCGGCCACCAGCGCCAGCTCAGGGCTGGGCACGGACCGTTCCGCGCCGCGACGGGGTGGCCGCCAGGCTGAGGATGCGCCATTCGTCGCCGATATGGCGCAGCACCATGTGCTCGTACCACTCGCGCTCCGCCACCGAGCCGGCCACCGGTAAAACGCGGCGAGTCACCAGCCACACCGCGGCCAGGTCGCCCTCCTGGCGGTAATCGGCCCGCAGGATCCGGATGTCGAATCGCGCCGGGTCCAGGCCCTCGAGCCGTCGCGCCAGCACGCCCAGCGCGAGATCGATGGGTACCGCCTGATGGCCGTCGCCTTCCAGCGGCAGCATCGGGCCGGAATAGGTGGCGTCGGGCCAGAACAGCTGCCGCGCCGCGCCCCAGTCCCGGTCGGACAGCGTGCGGGCGTACCGTGTCACGATGCTCTGGACCGCCTCCTCATCCCGCCGGGTGCCGGTCGGGGTGTGATCCTCGATCCGGCACGACACGAAGGTGAGGAGGCCGAGCCAGAGGAGCGAACCGCGAAGCCGGCTCATCGACGTCCTTGATGGGGTGAGCACCCTGCCGGCGGCCGGTGCCGCCGCCGAGCGACCGCCGAGCCGCCGCCGATCAGGTGAGGGCGCGCAGCTGCGCCAGCAGCTCGGCGTTCTCCCGGCGCGTGCTGGGCGTCTCCTCGGCGTAGGTCCAGCGCACGATGCCGTCGCGGTCGATCAGAATGTACGCGCGATTGGAGTAGAACCGGTCCTCGATCAGGGTGCCGTACTGCCGGCTCACGTCGCGCTTGAAGTCGCTCAGCAGCTCGAGGCCGATCCGCTCCTTGGCCTTGAACTCCTTGAGCGTCGGCACCGAGTCCACACTGATGGGGAGCACCACCGCCCCGGTGGCCTCGAACTGGGCAAAGTCCTCGGTGAAGGCGCACAGCTCGCTGGTGCAGGTCGAGGTGAACGCCAGCGGGTAGAAGGCCAGCAGCACCGGACGGCCGCGGAGCTCGGACAGCGTCACGCTGCTGCCGGAAGTGGAGGGTAAGCTGAAATCGGGCGCGACCGAGCCGACGGCCGGGAGCGACCTGCCGCCGGCAACCAAGGGTGGCGCCATTCGGTCAGGCTCCCTTCGCGCGGTCGAACCGCCGCCCGATGTCGGTCCAGTTGACCACGTTCCACCATGCCGTGACGTAGTCCGGCCGGCGGTTCTGATACTTGAGGTAATAGGCGTGCTCCCACACGTCGCAGCCGAGAATGGGCTTCTTGCCGGCCATGATCGGCGAATCCTGGTTGGGCGTGCTTTCGATGCTGAGCCCGCCCTTCTTGTCGGCCACCAGCCAGCCCCAGCCGCTGCCGAATCGCCCCACGCAGGCCTTCTGGAACTGCTCCTTGAACTGCGCCAGCCCGCCGAAAGCCTTAGCGATGGCCTCGGCCAGCGCGCCGGACGGCTCCTTGGCGCCCCCGGGAGCCATCATTTCCCAGAACATGGTGTGGTTCGCGTGGCCGCCGCCGTTGTTCCGCACCGGCCCCCGGATGGCCTCCGGCAGAGAATCGACTTTGGCGATCAGCTCCTCGACCGACTGCTTCTGCAGGTCCGGGTGCGACTCCAGCGCCGCGTTGAGGTTGTTGACGTAGGCCGCGTGGTGCTTGTCGTGGTGGATCCGCATCGTCTGCTCGTCGATGTGCGGCTCCAGGGCGTTGTAGTCGTACGGCAGGGGGGGAAGGGTGAAGGCCATGGGTCCGGCTCCTCGAAGTAGAACATCCTGAAATCAAAAAAGACTTACCGTTCTCAAGCGGCGAAATATGCGGGGACCTGCGCCGGAGGGTCAACGCGCACCTTGCGGCGCTCCCGGCCCTCGCCACATTCCGCAGGTGATTCCCGACGTTCAGTTGCGCCCGCTCGAGCCGGTCCTGACGCTCACTCGGTTCGCCCCGCTCCATGCCGAGCTCATCGGCCTGCTGCGGGGCCTTGCGCCGGACGATTGGTCTCGGCCCACCGCCTGTGCCCTGTGGTCGGTCAAAGACGTCGCCGCCCACCTGCTGGATGATGATCTCCGTCGGCTTTCCTTTCACCGCGACCGGCAGCCGCCGCCTGGGACCGCGCCGGCGAGCAACGCCGACCTGGTCGCGCTGGTGAACCGGATGAACGCGGAGTGGGTGGCGGTGGCGAGGCGCATGAGCCCCCGGGTGATCGTGGATCTGCTCGAGCTGACCGGACCATGGGTGGTGGAGCTGTTCGGCGCCACCGATCCCTTCGCACCCGCCTTTTGGGGCGTCACCTGGGCCGGCGAGGAAACGTCGCCGCACTGGTTCGACGTGGGGCGGGACTACACCGAGCGATGGCTCCACCAGCAGCAGATCCGCGATGCCGTGAGCGCGCCGCCGCTCACCGGTCGCGAGTGGCTGCACCCCGTGCTGGATCTGTTCGTCCGCGCGCTCCCGTTTGCCTACCGCGATACCCCTGCGTCGGCGGGCACCACCGTCGTCCTGGTCATCGAGGGAGAGGCCGGGGGCGAGTGGAGCCTTCGGCGGGAAGACCAGCGGTGGGAGCTGTACGCCGGCGCTTCCCGTGCGCGGGCAGCTACGGTCACCATGACGGAGGACGACGCGTGGCGGCTGTTTGCCAAGCAGCTCAGGGGCGAGGCTGCCCGGGCGCGGGTCCGCATCACCGGCGATCAGGCGCTCGGCGAGGTGGCGCGGACCGCGCTGGCCGTGCTGGCCTGAGCGGCGCTCCATCGACCGGCCGCGGCGACCAGCCCTGCGACGGCGCAGACCGTGTAGACCACCTCGGTGCGGAGCCCAGCCTCGGCCACCAGCAGGGCGCCGCCTCCGACCGCCAGCGCAGCGACGAGACCCGCCACAGCTTGGGCTCGCGCTCCCTGCCGCTCCGCCGCCACCAGGATCACCCCGCCGACCAGGATCAGCCCGGCACCGGCGTGACCCTGCCCCGTCGCGGTCGCGAGCCCAACCCAGGCCAGCGCCGCCAGCGCCGTCGATCGGTTTCCCGCCAGCACTCCATGGTAGCCACCGACCAGCACCAGCGGCATGACCAGCGCACGCCAGTGCTCCAGTCCGTCGGGAAACGCCGGCAGAGCTACCCGCGCAATGAGCAGCGCGGCCACCGGCGCGGTCAGGGCTGCGGGCTCTTCACGGTGCAGCGGCCATAGACCGGACATGGCCCAGGCGGCCAGCAGGAGCAGCGCGCCGAGCAGTTGTTCGGCGGCCGGACTCCAGGGCAGGTCGGGAAGCGAGGCCGTCGCCAGACCCTCGGGTCCGGCGATGGTGTGCATGAGCCACCAGGCGGGCACCAGCGCGAGGGTGAGCACGGGCGCGATGGGCAGCCGCCGAGGACTACGCGCTCGAGTGCATGTCCAGCCTCCGGCGGCCGCGAGCATGGCGCCGAGCAGGATCGGGGCCGCCCATGGACTGGCCGCGGCGATCAGAGCTCCGACCCCAATGGCGATCAGACCGCCGGACCTTGGAGTGAAATCCTGCGAGGATCGGGAGGTGGTGCGGAGCCGCGTGCCCACCCAGGTCAGCGCGAGTCCGATCGCCGCCGTCGCGCACGCCGCGGCCATGAGGGAAGCCAGGGCAGCGGTGCGCAGGTAGGGTATGGAACTCAGGCCCACGCCGAGCCCCCCGACCGCGGCCGACGCCGCGCCGGCCAGAGCGCTACGTGAGCCCCGGCCAGCTCGAAAACCGGCGGCCGCGGCAGCCAGCCCCAGCATGGCACCCCCCGCGAGCAACGCCCCTTCCACCGCCACAAACCCCGCTGGCAGTGCGGCTACGGGATCCCCCCGACCCGCGCGCAGGCCGGCCAGGGCAAGCCCGACAGCGATGCCGCCGCCGGCCGCCAGCGTACGGGCTTCACCCGGCGGAAGCAGCGGTGCCGCAAGCACAAGCGCGAGCACTTCGAGCTGGATCACATCTTGCACTGACGCCCCTGCCAAGCGAGGCTCCATCGGCGCATGGCGCGCCGTTCCCTCGGAAAATCGCCTGCTGATTCGCACCTATCGCGATGCCGTCGTTTGACATGAACGGGTATTCCGCAACCCGTGCAGGTTATCTGCAAGGTACCCGTCGTACGTCCACCCGGACTGCCGCAGCACTCGCAGAGGAAGGAATTCAGACCCCGTGACCGTTGCGATCGAATCCACCTCCGTGCCTTCCACCGACGCCGACGCTGGCGAGGTCCGTCGTCGCCAGCTTCCCAAGCGGCGAGCCTGGCGTCCTGCGACCGAGCTGGCGGTGGACCTGGGCACCGCCAACACCCTGGTCCTGGTCAAAGGTGAAGGGGTGGTGCTCAACGAGCCGTCGGTGGCCGCGGTGGATCAGGCGACAGGGAACATCATGGGGATCGGCCTGGACGCCAAGCGGATGTTGGGCCGCACACCGGACGGCATCCTCGCGGTGCGGCCAATGAAGGACGGGGTGATCGCGAACTTCGAGGTGGCGGAGAAGATGCTGCGCCACTTCCTCCGGCTGGTCATCGATCGGACCATCTTCAAGGTCAAGCCGACCGTCATCGTCTGCGTGCCTTCGGGCATCACCGAGGTCGAGCGCCGGGCAGTGCGCGATTCGGCGCGCTCCGCCGGCGTCAAGCGCCTCCTGATGGTGGCGGAGCCGATGGCCGCGGCGATCGGCGTGGGCCTGCCGGTGGACACGCCCGTCGGCAGCATGGTGATCGACATCGGCGGTGGGACCACCAACATCGCCGTGATCGCACTGGGCGGCATCGTCTGCGACGCCTCCATCCGGACCGGCGGCGACGAGCTGGACCAGGCCATCGTGCAGTTCATGCGTAAGAACTACAGCCTCCTCATCGGCGAGCCCACGGCGGAGCGGATCAAGATCCGGCTCGGTTCGGCGGTGCCGCTCGACCGCGAGGAGGAAATGGACGTGAAGGGCCGCGACCTGGTCTCCGGCCTGCCCAAGACCGTTCGGGTGGACTCGTCGGGGGTACGGGACGCGATTCAGGAGCCGGTAAGCCGCATCGTGAACGCCGTCCGCCGGGCACTCGAGATGACGCCCCCCGAGCTGGCCAGCGACATCCTGGAGAAGGGCATCGTCCTGACCGGCGGGGGCTCGCTTATCCGCGGGCTCGACACGCTGCTCATGGAAGAGACCGGCCTGCCGGTGCGGGTGGACGAGGACCCGCTGACGTCAGTAGTGCGCGGCACCGGCCGCATCCTGGATGACTACAGCAAGTACGGCAATGTCCTGACCACCTGAGCCTTCCCGGGCGGACCCGCCACGGGACCCCAGCCCCACGCGCCGGCGCTCTCGCCCCTGGGCGGGGCCGCCGGCGCGTGGTCTTGTCGCCCCGGGTCCACACCTGGGCACTGCAGTGCGGGGTGGCCGCGTGCTGCAACTCCTGTCGCTGGTGCATGGAGAGCCGACAGCTCGGCCCAGTAAGCGACCCGGAAACGGTCGGTTATCGCCGCTGTCACAGGATCGTGCAGTGGTGGCGCTGCGCTGGCACGCCTCTTTCCTCGGAAGGAAACGCGGGCACACGCAGGTGCAGCTCGCAATCCCGATTTGACCCAGGAGGCCCGGTGCGGCCGTCTTCGCTGTTCACGCTCACGCTTGGCGCACTCGCGCTCGCGGGGCAGGCTCCCGTCCCGGCCCCCCCGGTGTCCTCGCCAGCGCCGGCGCATCCCACCACGGGGCAGTAGCCATGACACCATCCACTGAAGTGCTGCTGATCGAAGATGAAGCTGTCGACCGCCTGCTGGTGCAGGAGCTGGTCACCATGAAAGCCCATGGGCGGATACGGGTAACCGAGGCCCCGGACCTCGCGACTGGCCTGGCGCTCTTGAGCTCGCGCTCGTTCGCGCTGGTGCTGCTCGACACCAAGCTGCGCGAGGTTTCCGCGCTCACCGCACTACGGGCCGTGGGGGAGTGCGCGCCCGATACGCCGATCCTCGCCCATCCGACGTTCCTCACGGTGGAGACGCGTCAGGCGGCTCGGCGGCGCGGGCCGTGGGACGTGGTCGAGCGCGGCGCGCTCAACCCGATGTGGGCGGCAATGAGCAACCTGCTGGCGATGACGCCGGAGGAACGAGCGGAGAGCAGCTTCTAGCCTACCCGCCGCTAGACCTCGTGCCTCCCGGACGACCGACGCGAGGACCGGGTCCGCGTCTGCCGGCTGGAGCCGGTGGGCGCGGGGCCCAACAGCTCGCGCAACCGTCCATACAGGTCGCTGAACCCCACCGGCTTGGTGAGTACCGGTAGGTCACGATACCCCGCCAGCAGCTCATTCACTTCCGCCTCGCTGCTCTCGGCCATCAGGACGGCGCGGAGGGTCGGGTCCAGGTCACGCGCCCGCTCGACCAGCTCGCCGCCATCCATGTGCGGCATGGCCAGGTCGGCGAGAAGGAGCCGCACCTCGCGTCGGTGACTTTCCAGGTAATCGAGGGCCTCGCGCCCGCTGGGGCAGGCCTGTGCCCGGTACCCGAGACCCCGCACCATCCGGCAAATGGTGGATCGGGACTCGGCCTCGTCGTCCACCACCAGCACCAAGGGACCAATCCCGCTCTCGTCGGACATAGGGCCTCCGGGCGGCCTCCTGGCCGCCGTTGGCCCTCTCCACGAAGAGGGCGTACGGTCGATGCTTGCGCCTCAGGCGCGCGGCTGCTGGTAGTCGCTCAGCCGCGACGGCGCGCCCCGAGCCCCTGGCGGACGGTCACCGCCACCCCGAAACTCGAAGTGCCGATCGTCCAGGGGCCGGCCCCGCAGCAGCTCGCCCGATCGCCGGCCCGACCTGAGCCGGGCCGCAGCCACGCAGTCGAGCAGCTCGCCGATCGGCCTCCACTCGTTGGCCGGCACCCCCGGGTAGAGCGCCGCGTATTCGGGCCGAAGCCGCGCCTGCCGTCGTCCTGTCTGCATGATACGCCTGCCTGCGTCTGACCCAACGCAAGATAGGCAAAGCCGGCACAATGTGCTGTGAGATGAGCCCTAGAACTTGACTTGGGCCTGCGTGATCAGCGTGCTCCGCCGCACGCCGGGCATTCCGATCTTGCGAGAGACGTAGTTGGCCAGCAGCCGTACCTTGCCGCCCCCGAGCTCGACGTTCACTCCCCCGGTGGTCGCCCGGTTTCGGAGCGCCTCACTGATCTCCGACCGGCGAAAGTCCTCCTGCTTGAGCACCAGCTGCACCCAGGGGTGCACCTTGTAAGTGCCTTGGGCATACCAGCCCTTGTCGTCCACCGTGCCGCCGTCCCGATGCTGCCCGATGTATTCGGCCTTGAGCGTCGCGCCTCGATATTCGAGGCCGGCGTCGACGCCGTATCGGGTGCTGTCGGTGTGGTAGGCCGCCGCGTTGGCCCCGAGCGTGAGATAGGCGACCGGACGGACCGAAGCACGACCGGCCCAGAGCAAGGTGGAATCGCTGTTGGTCGTGACATTCTGCCCTTCGCCGTTGAATACGCCGAGCATCACGGCGGCGGTCGGGCCGATGGCATAGTCGGCCATGAGGCCGATGTCGCGCTTGGGGGCAACGGAGTCGACCACGGTGGACCGGTCCGCCGTTTCGACGTCGGCCAGCGAGGTGATGAACTCGCGAGTGAACGGAGTCTTGAATTGCCCCGCCTGCAGGCCGAACTCACCGCTCTGATACCGGATGTAGGCGTCCTGCAAGGAGACGCTCGCCTTTCCGGTTCCGACGGAGCCGGTGCGGAATTCGCCCTGAATTCGCCAGGTCACGCCGCTGACGGCGGAACCGTAGGCGGTAAGCCGGGCCCGATTGATCGAGCCGGTGAGGCCCACCCCGTCGCGGTAGGTCTCGCGCGCCTGGATATAGCCGCTGAGCCGAACGCCGGACGAGCTCGGTGTCGCGGCCGGAGCCTGGGCCGGGGCGGCCTGGGCGGCGGCCCGGGAGGCGGTCAAGAGGACGAGGACGAGGCTGCCTCGAAGACCAGTCGACAACGGGCGCATAGAGGGCCGTTTTCGTGTGTGTTGTAGGTGCTTGGGAGACTATAGCAGCCCAATTTGATTGCTTAATAGGATATATCAAGTATCTTAGCCACCACTATGGCTCTCCTAAGCGCAGAAGAGGCGGGTGCCTACCTGCACCTCAACGTCAAGCGGGTCCAGACCCTCGCCCGAACCGGCAAGCTGCCGGGCCGACGCGTGGGGCGGAAATGGCTGTTCGATGAGCGCGATCTCGACGCGATGCTGGGGCGAGGTCCCCAGCCGGAGCTGACCGGTCTCGACCTGAGTGCCCGGAACCAGCTGCGAGGACGCGTGGTAGCGCTTCATGTCGAGGGCCTGATGGCCGAGGTACGGATCGGCATCGGCGATCAGGAGCTGGTCGCCGTCATCACCCGGAGCTCGGCCGAGCGGCTCAAGCTGCGCGTAGGCGACTCGGTGTTCGCCGTCGTCAAATCGACCGAAGTCATGATCGCGAAGGGCACCTCGCCTTCATGACCACTCTCGCCCGCGTCATGATCGCGTTGGTGGGCTCCGCCGTTCTCGCGCCGACGCCGTCGGAGCCGGCGCCCGACGCGGTCACGGTGTTCGCGGCCGCATCGCTCACCGACTCGTTCCGCGAGCTCGGGCGGATTTTTGAGCAGGAGCATCCCGGCACCTCGGTGCGATTCAGCTTCGCCGGCTCGCAGCAACTGGCTCTGCAGATGGAGCAAGGAGCGCCGGCCGACGTCTTTGCGTCCGCCGATCAGCGCTGGATGGATGAGGTGAAGGACAAGGGATTGGTGACGGGTGCCACGCCCGTGTTCGTTCGCAATCGTCTCGTCGTCATCGTGCCCAGGATCAATCCGGCGCGGATCAGCAAGCTCGAGGACCTGGTGCGGCACGGCACCAAGCTGGTGCTGGCCGCCGACCAGGTGCCGGTCGGGAAGTACAGCCGGGAGGTGCTCAAGAAGCTGGCGGCGAGCCCGACCTTCCCCCCCGACTACGATCGTCGCGTGCTGGCCAACGTGGTGTCGCAGGAAGAGAACGTGAAAGGCGTGGTCTCCAAGGTGCAGCTGGGCGAAGCCGATGCCGGGATCGTGTACCGATCCGACGTGACCCCTGCCGTCGCGCGGTACATCAGCGAGCTCGAAATTCCCGCGGCATCCAACGTCACCGCCGAGTATCCCATCGCCGTCCTGAAGTCGGCGCGTAACGCCGACGGCGGCCGCCGGTTCGTGCAGCTGGTTCGGAGCGCAGCGGGCCAGCGAATCCTGAAAGTCCACCGATTCATCCCCGTCACCGCGTCCGAGCCGGCGGGCCACCCCTGACGCCCATCGCCGGTCCGACTGCCGCCGTGACTCACCACCGGGTCGAGTTGGGCGTGCGCCTCCTGGCCGGCGTGCTGGGCGGAGTTCTGCTGGTGCTCCTGGGACTTCCCGTGGTGAGCCTGGTGCTGCGCATCTCGCCGGGTCTGCTGCTGGACCGGCTGAGCGAGCCGCCGGTGCTCGAGGCCCTCCGCCTGAGCCTGGTCACCAGCCTCGCCGCCACGGCGGCGGTGGTGGCGCTGGGGTTGCCGGTGGCCTACCTGCTGGCCATGCGCGAGTTCCCCGCCAAGCGCGCGCTTGAGGCGCTGATCGATCTCCCGATGGTGCTGCCGCCCACCGTGGCGGGCGTCGCGCTGCTCACCGCGTTCGGACGCAACGGGCTCGCGGGCCGCGTGCTGTCGGCGTTCGGCGTGACCTTGCCGTTCACCACGCTGGGCGTGGTGGTCGCCCAGACCTTCGTAGCCGCGCCGTTCTTCATCAGCGCCGCGCGCGCCGGGTTCACCGAGGTGGACCGCAAGTATCTCGATGCCGCGTCTACGCTGCGCGCGTCGCCGGTCCGCGCGTTCCTGATGGTCCTCGGACCGCTGGCGACGCCGGCCCTGCTGGCCGGGGCGGCGACAGGCTGGGCCCGCGCGCTGGGCGAATTCGGCGCGACCATCACCTTCGCCGGCAACATGCCTGGGGTCACCCAGACGATGCCGCTCGCGGTGTACCTCGCCCTGCAGAGTGACCTGGACGCAGCCATCGCGCTCTCGGTGCTGCTGCTCCTGTTCTCCCTGGCCATCCTGCTTACGATCCGGCTCGGCCCGAGCCGGCTCACCGCGGTGATCGCCCGTGCTCGACGCCCGGCTCGGTAAGCAGCTCGGCCGGTTCGCGCTCGATGTAGCGTTCCAGGCCAGGCCCGGCAGCACCACCGTCCTGGTGGGCGAGAGCGGCGCGGGCAAGACCACCGCGCTCCGGCTCCTGGCCGGTCTGGAGCGGCTGGACCATGGCTTCGCGAGGCTCGATGGTGAGCCCTACGCCGACGCCGCAGCGGGCTGGCACCTGCCGGCCTGGCGTCGCGACATCGGCTACGTCGCCCAGGACTACGCGCTGTTTCCCCATCTCACCGTGTATCAGAACGTGGCCTTCGGACTCCGCGCCTCGGGGGTCCACCGATCCCGCATCCGGCTGCAGGTCGAGAAATCGCTGGAGCTCGTGGACATTGCACCGCTTATCGACCGCCCCGCGCCGCAGCTCTCCGGGGGCCAGCAGCAGCGGGTCGCGCTGGCTCGCGCGCTGGTCCTGAGCCCTCGGCTCCTGCTGCTCGACGAGCCGCTCTCCTCGCTCGACCTCCAGACCCGCCGGGCGGTCCGCGGCGAGCTGCGCGGGCTGCTCACCCGCCTGCCGTGCATCACGGTGTACGTGACTCACAGTCCGGTCGAGGCGCTGGTGTTCGGCGATCAGATCGTGGTGCTCGAGGCGGGCCGCGTGGCCCAGGCCGGCTCGCGCGACGAGCTCCTCCGCCGGCCGCGCTCCCCGTTCGTGGCGGAGCTCATCGGCACCAACCTGTTCATCGGCCGCCCGGTGCCCACGGGGCCGCTGCTCGCCCCGACGATCAGGACGCCCGAGGGTGAGTTCGCCATCGACGAGACGGCCGCGCCCGGTGGGGTGTTCCTGACGGTGAGCCCGCGCGAGATCACGCTCTATTCGCAGCTGCCCGAAACCAGCGCTCAGAACGTCGTGCTCGGCACCATTCGAGAGGTGATTCCCGAGCCTCCCGCGGGCGATCGGGTTCGCGTGGTGCTCGATGCGCGGCCGCCCCTGGTAGTCGAGGTGACCCGGGAGGCGGTCGCGACCCTGGGGCTCCGTCCCGGCATGCGTATTCATGCCGCGTTCAAGGCGACCGGAGTGCAGGTCTATGACTGAGGAGTGCCGGCGCCGGCTTTCGACGATGGTCCGCAGTCACGTTCGCCCGATCAGGTCGCCTGGCAGGCGACGCTGAACGGGCGAGCAACGAGGCGACCGTGTCGACTGGTGGGTCGACCGAAGCCGCTCAGGGCCGCTTACAGCTCGGCCGCGGCTGCGATTTGGCCAGCGTCGCGACGTCGGTGAGCGCGCTCAGATTGTTGGAATTGGTGAAGTAGGTCTTGTTGAACTGCCAGAACAGCATCGCGCACCCGAGCGGAGCAAGCGTCTTGCCCCATGACCGAATCTGAGTGGGCGTCATCGTGCAGTTCGGGTATCGCGTGCCCAATCCGCCCATGTCGGGGCCGATGCAGTCGTAGTAACCGTCGCCCCGGTCCTGCTTGCCTCCATTCAACACGTTCAGGCTGAATGCGGGCCGGACCCCGTCGAGCTTGGCCTGCGCCAGAACGGCGTCCTTCCAGGTGGTCAGATTGCCGTTGGTGACCCAGTGCGCGTACTGGAACACCACGTAGTCCAGCTTGGTGTAGCGCTCGGTACCCCGCCATTTGTAGCCCGGCGGCCCATAATTGACGCCCACCGGCAGGGTTGGGAAGATGGCCTTCACGTACGCGGCCATTTGATCGATCTTGGCCTTGGTGAGTGTCGTGCCCCACCGCTTGGTCTCAGGCTCATCGATCAACAGGTTGGCGATGATGGTACCGTCGGTGACCGCTGCCGCCACCGCCGTCTTGAGGGTGGACTTGTTATAGCCGTCCATCGCCTTCTTCCACTTCGCCATATCGAACTGACCATTGGTCACGTACCGCGGGGACGGGCCCGGCGTCATCGCGACGATCAGGCGATGCCCCTTGGCCCGCGCGGCGTTGATCTGAAGAATCAGGGTGTCGGGGTGGATGGCGTTCTGGCTCGCCGAGAAGGGGCCAGGGCCCCACTCGAGCTTGTTCATGGTCCAGAGCCCGATAGGGCCCACGGGAATGCCGGGTGCGATGGCGTACTGCGGCGGCCCGTGGGTGGGGTCCACCGTCCCCGCGGGATCGAGGGGCGCCACGCCTTCACCCCCACAGCCCGCGACCATGACGGCGGCCAGCAGCACCATGCCCGGTGCCCGCAACAGGGTACAGCACCTGCCAATTCCGGTGGACCGAATCACGCAACGCTCCTTATCAGGCTCCCCGGCGACGACGCGCACGAACGCGGCGACGGGGCGGAGACTCTGAAGGCAAATTGTGGATGAAATGCGACGGCAGCCGGGAAGGCGAGCGCCCTCAAAACGTGCGGCTGTGACTCTCGGTGCAAAATATGGCAGTTGGTACCGGCGCCCGCCAGCGGCGCACGAGGGTGAGGGCGCGGCCGCCCCGAGGGAAGGAAGGCATCGTCTTCTCGGCGGTCGCCTCGGCGTCACGAGTGGCCGAAACGCCTACTCCGGCCGACCTTTTTCCAACTCCGAGCCGACGCTCGAGCCGCTCGACAACGTCCTCCTGCCGCTCGGTGGCTGACCGGACCCGGCTCGCGAGCTGCTTCAGGTCCCTGAGTGCCTCCCGCGCGTCGGCTGCTGCCGCCCGCGCTTCCTCTGCCATCGCGCGCAGGGTCTCCGCCAACTCACGGGACTGCTCTCCCACCTCGCGCGTACGCTCCTGCACGTCGCGCGCCCGCTCCGCGTGCGCCCGGAAATCCTCGTCACGGATACGCTCTCGCTCGGCGCGCTGCCGGATCCTCGCGGATCTGGCGACCCTCTTCCGCCTGTCGGCGGTGAAGCTCGGCGTCTTCCCTTCGCTGGCTCGGCGGGATCGGGATGGTCTGTGGGCGGGGCCATAGGCAAGAGAGGCGCGGAGCGTACGCACGGCGGTGCGCTAAATGGCCGCGCGGGGCATTTCCAGCGCGCCTCCGGTGATCACTTTGGGGGGAGATGGCCCATTCCCGACTCACGCTCACCTTGCTATCGCTGGGCTTTGGACGCCGGAAACGGCCTGAAGCAATTGTCTTCGGGCCGTTTCTAGGTAGAGCCACCCTGAACTACACTATCTCGCACGACCCGCGCGGATGACGCTAGTGCGGGCACCAGCCGAGAAGTTCAAGCATTGCTACTTCACCTTCGTATTCCGAGTCCACAGAGTAGCCTGATCTGGGTACCCCTCGTAGATACCAGTCGCTCCGACAATATCACCCCGCGCATTGATCCCAAGAGCCTTCGCGACGGGTCCGCCGAGCGTGCCGAGGTCCACCATCACACCTTTGTCCCACAGAAAGGCGTGGATGCCGTAGAGCTCGGTCGTGCCGCTGTATCCCACGACCTGACCAGAATTGTTGATCGCGGTGGCCGTGCTCCAAGCCCCTCCCAACGTGCCGAGGTCGGTCATGACCCCTTTGTCCCACAGGAAGGCGTGAATGTCCCCACGGTTGTCCTGTACGCTCGTGAACCCGACGACCTGACCGCGGTCGTTGATATCGACCGCTCCGCTGTAGTCGAAGCCTCCGGGCGGGTGGCCCACTGCGCCCAGGTCAGTGATCTTGCCCTTATCCCAGATCGCAGCGCTGCCTCCGTAATTCTGACCTGCGATCTGACCTGCGACCTGGCCGGCGTTATTGATCGCGTTCGCGACAAGATTCAGCTCCGTGCGGACGCCGTTCTCCCAAAAGAAGCCGGAACCGCCCAACGGATCGTATCCAACGACCTGCCCGCGCTCGTTGATGTCCGCAGGCACATCGAACCCGAGGTGGGTGAGTTTGCCCTTATCCCACAGAAACGCCTCCCAGATCTCGCCCTTGCCGTAGTCCTCGTAACTGTAGCCGACTACCTGGCCTCGGTTGTTGATCGCAGTCGCCGTCGTCCCCGCACTGTACTCGTTGCCCCAATCGCCGAGGTCCTTCAGGACACCCTTGTCCCACAGGGCAGCGTGGCCAGCGGTCCCGCCGACGATTTGCCCCGCGGCGTTGATCCCATTGGCCACGCTGGATGGCCAGTCGCCCAGTGTGCTGAGATGCACGGTGGTGTACTCGGCACTGCCCCGGCGGGCGAGGCTCCGATCCCCTGACACTGAGGTGAGATCGGACGAAACTGAGGTGGGATCTGACGCACAGCCCAAGACAGAGAGGGTGAGACCAGCAAGAATCGCTGTTTGTGCTCGCATAGGAATCGCTCCGATCAATTCGCCAACCGCCTTACTCGGCCATAAGCACGAACATCCTCTTTACCTCGTTGGCTCCGTTGCTCCGTGGCCGGTGCAACTCACACGCATCGACTCGCATGTGTACATATGGTGGACGGGTGGTGAAGATTGGGTGAAGTACGCGGGATTCCTCCTTCATAGAGGGGTAGCGCGCGCGCGCCGATGAGGTGTGTAGCTCGTTCACCCCCCGCCAACGCGCGCGCCCTCCGTGATGCAACGCCTTTTCGGCAGGCTTCTAGGCACCCAAAGCGTCCAGCAGTGATTCCCGCATCCTCCGCAAATTGTCGTCAGACCGTTCAGCCAACGCACGTTCCTCTTCCTGAACACGTGCCTCTCTCGCCAGCGTCTCCGGGTCGTCAGAGCCAATACCCAGCCCACCCTTGAGCAAGCCAAGGCCGCGCAGCACTGCTAGCGCCGAACGCGCATCCCCTTGTTCCAGCGCCCGCTCTATGGCAGTAAGGGCCGACTGCCCGAGCCTCTCGACGCGCTGCATCAGAGCATCCCGGGCGTCGCGTCGAGCACGGTTCAGGGCCGCCCGAAACTCGACGTCATTACGCGACCACCTATCGAGAGTGCGCCGGTATACACCCGCAGCCAACGCGGCATCTGTACGCGAGCCCCCGCCGAGCACTGCCTCGAGGGCTGTGATCTGGGCGGGTTCCAGCTCCCGTTCGAGAGCGTCACTTGGAGGGAAGTGCTGGCAGGAATTGAAGTTACATCGAGTGGAGCGTACCGGGATCGAACCGGTGACCCCCTGCTTGCAAAGCAGGTGCTCTCCCAGCTGAGCTAACGCCCCAGGTTCTGCCCTAAGCTAGACGCGCCTGCGGGCGCTGGAAAGCTCCGCCCTAGTCCCCCCGTAGGCGCAGCCGGTCCGTCGCTCGCCGCTTGAGGGCCGGATCCGCTGCCTCAGCGCCCTCGTTGCGAAACTCGAAATGCGCCTCGTTCAGCACCCGGTCGGCAATAGCGAGGGCGCCCTGTTGCAGCCGCCGGGCCCAGACGATGTCGGCCATGGTGGCGGCCTGGATCCAGACCTCGGGGGTGATGCCGGGAAAGAGGTGCGCGGAGGCCGAGCGCAGCCGGGCCTCTCGTGGACGGTCGTGTTCTCCGCTCTGGCGTCTCATGCCGTTTCACTCCTGCCATTTCTTTGAAGTGCAGCCGAGGCTCGCCCCCTGAAATTAGGCGAATCCAGTGACGGCCACACGGGTCTTCCTCTGGAGAGAGGCTGGACGCATCTTGGGCGGTCGCTCCTTCCATTCCCGCACCAGGATTCTGCATGCCCGACCGCTCTCCCATCCTGATCGATGGCGCGTGGATCAGCGCCCGTGCCGCCGCTTCGCGCGAGATCCGCAACCCCGCCACGCTCGACTTCCTCGGCCGGGTGCCGGACTGCGGGGCGGACGATGTCGGGGCCGCCGTCGAGGCAGCCGCTCGAGCCCAGCCCGCCTGGTGGCGGGTGCCCGGGGTCGAGAAGGCGAACCATCTCCGCACCATCGCGGCGAAGATTCGGTCGAACGAGCGCGCCCTGTCCACCCTCATGGCCCGGGAGACCGGCAAACCCTTGATCGAGGCGGTCGACTGCATCGAGTGGGTGGCGGCGTGCTTCGACTACTACGCCGAGGTGGGGCGTCGCAGCTACGGGAGCTCGATTCCCCCGGTGGCCGCGCACCAGATCAATTTCACGATCAAGGAGCCCTACGGCGTGGTGGCGGCGATCGTGCCGTTCAACTTCCCGCTGCTGCTCATGGCCTGGAAGGTGGCGCCCGCGCTGGCCGCGGGAAACACGCTGGTGTGCAAGCCGCCCCATCAGAACCCGCTCTCCAACCTGCTGATGGCGCGCTGCTTCGACGGGCTCCCGCCGGGGGTGGTGAATGTGATCACCGGTGGCCCCGAGACCGGCGAGGCGCTGGTGCGGCATCCGCGGGTGGACTGCATCGCGTTCACCGGGTCGGTGGCGGCCGGCCGCCAGATCGCCGCCCAGGCCGGCCAGGATCTCAAGAAGGTGAACCTTGAGCTCGGCAGCGTGGACCCGCTGATCGTGTTCGAGGATGCCGATCTCGACGTCGCCGTTCCCGGCGCCGCGTGGGCCCGCCTGCTCAACGCCGGCCAGGTGTGTACCTCCGCCAAGCGGGTGTATCTCGTCGAGCCGATCGCCCGCGAGTTCACCCGCCGGGTGCAGGAGTACGTGGGCACCCTCACGGTGGGCGATCCGATGGACCCGCGGGTGGACCTGGGTCCGCTGATTTCGGCCGAGGCGCTCGACCTGGTCGAGCGGCAGATCGCCGAGTCCGTGCGCCAGGGCGCGAAGCTGCTGGCGGGCGGGTGCCGGCTACAACCGGGCGGGCTCCGCGGCCATTTCCTGGCCCCCACGATCCTGACCGGTGTGCGCCATGGGTCGCTCCCGACCACCGAGGAGATCTTCGGTCCCGTCCTCTCGCTTACCGTGGCGCGCGACGCGGACGAGGCCATCGGGATGGCCAACGACAGCCGGTACGGGCTCGGGGCCACGGTCTACACGAAGAGTCTCGAAACGGCGATGCGGGCCATGCACGAGATCAAGGCGGGGACATTCTGGATCAACGACCCGCTCACCGACAACGACGCGGGCCCGTTCGGGGGGATGCGCTGGAGCGGGATCGGGCGCGAGCTCGGCGAGGAAGGCCTGGACGCGTTCCGCGAGCCCAAGCACGTGCATCTCGACTATGTCATGGAGCGGAAGTACTACTGGTATCCCTATCGCGATCGGTCGATCCCGGCGCACGGGTCCTGACCCTCATCCCCAGCGCAGCGAGGGACCTACACTGGTGCCTCGGACCTGCACCATGGCCCGGGGCCGATCAGAAGGTCGCTCGCTGAGCTCGGGATGGGGGTGTCGTTCCGCCCGGCCCTGCCCTCCCTACCCCGCCCCGACCCAGTCCCTCGGCTCCAGCATCGCCATGAGCGCCGCCTCGAAGCTCCCCGGCTCGTAGACCGGCGCGTACTCCCAGCTGGCCAGCGGCGGCAGGCTCATGAGCACGCTCTCGATCCGGGCGTTGGTCTGCAGCCCGAACAGCGTTCCGCGATCGTGCACCAGATTGAATTCGACGTAGCGCCCTCGCCGTGCCAGCTGAAGCCGCCGCTCGCGCTCACCGTAGGGCCACGCCCGCCGTCGCTCCACGATCGGCTCGTACGCCGTCGGCAGCGAGCCGCCCACGTCCAGCACGAACGACACCAGCTGGTCGAGCGGCCGGCCCGCGTCGCCCTCGCGCAGGTTGTCGAAGAAGATGCCGCCCACGCCGCGCCGCTCGTCACCCCGGTGCGTGTTGACGAAATAGTGATCGCACCAACTCTTGAATCGAGGGTAGAAGGCCGGGTCGTGCCGGTCGCACACCGCCTTGAGCGCGCGGTGGAAGTGCACGGCATCGTCGGGGAACGGGTAGGTCGGCGTGAGGTCGGTGCCGCCGCCGAGCCAGGCATCGAGCGGCGCGCCGTGGGAGTCGGTCAGGTCGAACCAGCGGACGTTCAGGTGCACCGTGGGCACCATGGGACTGCGGGGGTGCACCACCAGGCTCATGCCGGTCGCATAGAACAGCGTCTCGCCCACTGAGCCGACCCTCGCGCCCAGCCGCTGGGCCGCGGCCGCGGGCAGGACGCCGCTCACCGCCGACCGGTTGATGCCGGCCTTCTCGAACGTCGCCCCCTCGGTGAGCACCCGCGCCACGCCTCCGCCGCCGCCCGGCCGTTCCCACCGGTCTTCGCGAAATCGGCCGCCACCATCGAGGCGGGTGAAGAAGGCGGTCGTCTCATCATGCAGCCGCTCCATCAGGGTCGCCACCTGCTCCCGCAACGCATGCCCGCTCACGGCGACCGCCACTCCTTCACCGCATCCACGAACGCGCGCGCGTGCGCCACCGGCACGTCGGGCAGGATGCCGTGACCCAGGTTGGCGATGTGGCCCCGCCCGCCGAACGCGTGCAGCATCTCGCGGGTCCGCTGCCGGATCTCGTTCGGGGCCGCGTAGAGCCAGGTGGGGTCGAGGTTTCCCTGGAGCGCCGCCGGATAGGGACCGAGGCGCCGACGGGCGTCGGCCGCGTCCGTCTGCCAGTCGACCCCGATGACGTCCGCGCCGGTCACGCCCGCCAGCTCCTCGAGCGCCCATCCCGCCCCGGGCGCGAAGGCGATCACCGGCGCGCCCGCCGAGCGGGCGGTGCGCACCGCCTCCGCCAGGTACGGCAGCGCAAACTCCCGGAAATCCCGCGGTCCCAGCGCGGCGGCCCAGGAGTCGAACAGCTGCACCGCCTGCGCTCCCGCCTCCACC
Source organism: Gemmatimonadales bacterium (assembly GCA_035688885.1). Classification (GTDB taxonomy): domain Bacteria; phylum Gemmatimonadota; class Gemmatimonadetes; order Gemmatimonadales; family GWC2-71-9; genus CAVVWJ01. Next base: position 921 of record DASSMN010000192.1, on the reverse strand, counting down.
TGAGCGACCAGAAACGCACCGACGGCGCGCGCCAGACGGGCCAGCACGGCATGAGCGCGCACCGGGTCTTCGACCAGCAGGCGCTTGGCGAGAGTAAACGACTTGGATCCCTGCCCCTCGACCATGTAGCTCATGAGGGTCCACGGCGCACCGGCAAACCCGATGAGCGGAACCCGGCCGGCCAGCTCGCGCCGGGCCAGCCGGATGGCGTCCAGCACGTAGCGGAGATCGTGGTCGGGAACGACGTCCCGCAGGCCGTCGAAGTCGCTGTTCGTCCGGAGCGGCCGATGGAATCGTGGACCAATCCCCTCCTCCACCGACAGGCTGAGCCCCATGGCCTGCGGCACGACCAGGATGTCGCTGAAGATGATGGCCGCGTCCACGCCCAGCCGATCGACCGGCTGCAGCGTCACCTCCACTGCCAGCTCCGGCGTGCCGACCATCGTGAGGAAGTCGGCCCGCTCGCGCACGGCGCGATACTCGGGCAGGTAGCGGCCGGCCTGACGCATCATCCAGACGGGCGGCCGCTCGACCGGCTCGCGCCGGCAGGCGCGGAGAAACAGATCGTTCATGGGATCCCTTCGCTCAGTGGGACGCGACGATCGCGCGGACCGCGGCGGCCAGCGCCTCGCTGGTCGGTCGTGCGGCCACCCGGGTGGGCGGCCACCCCGAGGCCCGTGCGGCCGCGGCCGTGGTCGGACCCACGGCGACGAGGGCGGGACGAGCGCCCGGCGGGCACACGCGCGCGAGCAGCTCCGCGACGCTCGGGCTGGCGACGATCACGACCTGGGCTCGCTCCGCGGCATGGCGGGCCTCGGCCTCACCCGCCAGGACCGACCGGTAGCACACCACCTCATCCACCCGGATCCCCTCGTCGCGGAGACGGGCCGGCAGCTCGTCGCGGCGAATGTCGCCGCAGGG